>JBAZGZ010000018.1:0-14251 GCA_041652615.1 Candidatus Omnitrophota bacterium
ATCACAAAAAAAGGTAAATCCATACGCTGCAAAGTTGATCAGATCAGGCCGACAGGCAGGCAGTCCCAAGGTGTGCGCGGAATGAAGTTAGGCAAAGATGATGTGATAATTGGAATGGCGCTTATAGAAGGCACCCTTAAGAAAGAAGATTTTTATATATTAACCGCGACGGAAAACGGCTTTGCGAAACGAAGCGATATCGAAGAATATCGTCTTCAGTCGCGAGGCGGCAAGGGAATAATCAATATAAAAGTTTCTTCCAAGATTGGCGACGCAAAAGGCGCGATCCTTGTGCAGGACATCGACGAAGTCATGTGTATAACCCAAAAAGGCATACTTATAAGGTCAAAAATAAAAGATATCCGTGCTTCAGGCCGCTCAACTCAGGGCGTTAAGATAATTAACTTGGAATCCGGAGATAGACTCTCTACGATAGCCCGCATAGTTCCAGAAGAATAACTGGTTGACAAAATAGATTTAATATTTAAAATAAACCAACAAAATAGTATAGAGTATTAAGCCGTGAGCATTGAGAGGAGAGTTCAAAAATATGTAGTTTTACTTAAACTCAATACCCAGCACTCATAGCTCAATACTAAATCGTCCCCATCGTCTAGCCTGGTTCAGGACATCGCCCTTTCACGGCGACGGCGCCAGTTCAAATCTGGCTGGGGACGTTATTTTAAATCTATCGGCCAGTTCCCCCGGCTCGCCGGGTATGTCAAAAAATTCTCTACGATAATTTTTTGACGCTCGCCGGGGTTAATTCGGCTACGCAGCTTTTCGGCGTCTTCGACTTGAAAAACTGCTGCCTCATTAAAAATCTGGCTGGGGACGCTTTCTTTAGAAGAGTAGAGAGTAGCAAGTAGAGAGTAGAGAGAAAAAATTATGACTGCTTTTCAACCAAAGATTTTAAGATTTTTAAAAAATACCAGTTTTCTTACCGACTCTCTACTTTTTACTCTCTACTCTCTACTTCTACAATAAAAAATATATGGATGAGCAAAGAAAACCTCTCGGTGTTTCCATTCTGGGTTGGTTAAACTGCGTAGTTTTCGGGGCTTTATTTTTCTTCATGTCCCTTTCCTCTTATTCAAAAGCAACCCCTCAGGATTTGGAAAAAATAACGGAAATTTTTAAAAACCAGGGCATCGCCGCGCCAATAACCTATCAGCAATTTAAAATAGCCTGTCTTTTTTATATAGGTATAGCTTCTATTTTCTTTTTAAGCGGCTTGGGGCTGCTTTTGAGCAAGGAGTGGGCGAGAAAACTTACCTTAGGGTTTGCTTTGTTGGCGGTTATCGTTGTTTTTCTTGGCGTAGTGATTTCTCCGGTTTTAATACAGCAGGCAATAATGCAAATAATTTATCCGGGAATACTTATTGTTTATTTTACCAATAAAAAAGTGGAAGCGTATTTTAAAAAGGAACACAAATCACCACGAATTTGAAACGAATTTCCACAAATGAGAAGGAAATTTATTCGTGGCAATTCGTTACTAATTAGTGGTCATTCGTGTTAAAAAAATATGTGCGGAATATTAGGGTACATAGGCAAAGAAGTAGAGCTCTCGGTGTTTTTGGATGGATTGGGCCGTCTTGAATACAGAGGATATGATTCTTGCGGTGTGATCGGCGTAAAAGACGGAAAATTTTTCCTGCAAAAACAGTCCGGGAAAATCCATCAATTGCGGGCAGGGTTAAAAGGTTTTCTTAAAGAGAAATTCCCAATAGGTATTTTCCATACCCGTTGGGCCACACACGGCCGGCCGAATCAAGCCAATGCCCATCCCCATACAGATTGCAAACAACAAATAGCCATAGTGCACAATGGAATAGTGGAAAATTACCTTAAGTTAAAACAGGAACTCATTAAAGAAGGGCACAAATTTGTAAGCGAGACAGACACAGAAGTTATCGCGCATTTAATAGAAAAGTTCTATAAAAAATCCCTTGAAGGCGCTGTTTGCAAAGCGATAAAAAAACTTGAAGGGTCATTCGCATTGGGGGTCATTTCAAAGAACGACCCGACTCGCCTTATAGCGGTCAGAAAGGGAAGCCCTCTTATTATCGGTTTAGGTAAAGACGGGAATTTTATCGCTTCAGATATCCCCGCGATTCTTCCTTTCGCGAAAGAAGTGATTTATTTGAAAGACGAAGAGATGGCGGTTATTAAAAAAGAGAGCGTCGAAATCTTTCATTTCAAAGGCTCGCCGGTTAAGCTGGAAATCGAAAAAATAAAAATAAAACCGCAGGATGCCGAAAAAAATAATTTTGCGCACTACATGCTTAAAGAGATACACGAACAGCCGGAAGTCTTAAAAAAAATCCTTTCTCTGTACAATAATAAAAACGAGATACATTTCCCGCAAATTAATTTAAGGGAAAGTTTTTTTAAGCACTTAAAGAATGTGTTTATTACGGCATGCGGCACAGCTTATCATGCCGGTTATGTCGGGAAATATTTTTTAGAAGGATATTGTAACCTGGATGTCGAGATAGATACTTCTTCGGAGTTCCGCTACAGAAAACTTAACATTACAAAAAACGACCTGCTTATTACGATTTCCCAGTCCGGGGAAACAGCAGATACTCTGGCAGCGATAAGGGATTTAAAGGCGCGCGGGATAAAAGTTTTAAGCATCTGTAATGTTGTCGGGTCAACTTTAGCCAAGGAAAGTGACGGGATTATTTTTACTCACGCAGGCCCCGAGATAGGGGTTGCGTCCACAAAAGCCTATACGGCGCAGATAATGACGATGATCCTCCTGTCTTTGTATATCGCTAAAATACGTAATTCCATAAGCCTTAAAGTGATGAAAAGCATGTTAAAAGAGCTTTCGATGATGCCTGCCTATCAAAGAGAAATTTTAGAGAAAGAAAGCGAAATTAAGAAAATCGCCAAAGAGTTTTCCAAGTTCGGCTGTTTTTTGTTTTTAGGCAGAGGAGTAAACTATCCTTCAGCGCTCGAAGGCGCTCTTAAGCTCAAGGAAATTTCGTATATACCTGCGGAAGGGTACCCGGCAGGAGAAATGAAGCATGGCCCTATCGCGCTTATCGATGAGTATAGGGGTGTTGTCTGTATCGCCCCAAAAGATTTTCTCTATGAAAAAATGATTTCCAGTATGCAGGAAATTAAAGCGAGAAAAGGTAAGGTTCTTGCTGTGGTAAATTATGGAGATAAAGAAGCGGAGCTTTTAAGCGACGCGGTCATACATACGCCTAAACTTAAGAATCAGGATTTTTCGCCCCTGCTTGTTGCTGTGGGTTTACAGCTTTTCGCGTATTATGTGGCAAAAAAATTAGGCCACGATATTGATCAGCCTCGCAATTTAGCTAAATCAGTTACGGTTGAATAGCGTAGAGCGTTTAGCGGATAGCGTATAGGTAAAAATTTCTAACCGCTAAACATTAATTTTTTATATGTTATATGTAGTCGCCACCCCAATCGGTAATCTGGAGGACATCACCCTAAGAGCCTTGCGTATTTTAAAAGAGGTCGACTTAGTCCTTGCCGAAGATACGCGCAAGTCCGGTTTTTTACTCGCGTATTTTGCCACAAAGAAACCTTTAATAAGTTTTTTTGAACACAGCGAAACAAAAAAAATTCCCTGGGTGGTAGAGGAGCTTAAGAAAGGGAAAAATATCGCGCTTATCTCTGACGCGGGCACACCCACGCTTTCCGATCCCGGTTATAAATTAATCCGCGAATGCAGGAAAGAAAAAATTCCTGTTGTTCCGATCCCCGGGCCATCCAGCATAACTACGGCGCTTTCAGTTACCTCTATACCGCATGATAAATTTATCTTTTTGGGTTATCTTCCGCGAAGACACAATGAGCGAATAAGATTATTCGAAAAAGTTAAACACCTTGAGGCGGCAATTGTCTTTTTTGAATCTCCGTTTCGGATTTTGTCCGCGCTGCGCGATATAAAAGAAATAACCGGAGATAAAAATGTGGCAATCGCGCGCGAGCTGACAAAGAAATTCGAAGAAGTCTTGGAATTGTCCATAAGCGAAGCCATCACACACTTCGAAAAAGTCACACCAAAAGGGGAATTCGTTGTTATTGTTGACGGTAAAGAATTATAACCCGGACATTTTCTAAGTATTTTTAAGAACGGATTCAAACGGATTATTACGGATGTCACGGATAGGAAATTCCTAATTTCTAATTGATCTAAAAAATGTCCAATGCTTAAATGTCTAATACCCAAAACATCTTAGACGTTGGTCATTAGGCATTAATTAGAAATTAGGTCAATTAGGGTAATTAGAAATTCCATTAGAATCCGTATGAATCCGCAACAATCCGTGACATCCGTCCTTAAAAATTACAAAAATGGGCAAACTTACGATTGGACAGATTACCCTTGACAATTACTGCTATATAAGGTATATTTCATAAAACCTTTAAGCTGGTCCGGAGAGGCTGGCAAGGAAATATGATGAATATACAAACAATAATAAATACTAGAACCCCGCAAGCAAATGCGGGGTTTTTCTTTTTTCTATACACAGAGCAACTGAAACACAATGGAAATACAATAGAAATGCGTTGAAATACAATTGTGTTTTTACTGCACATTACGAACGGAGTGAATATGAATAATTTTAAAGAAAAGGCAAAGATTCTAAACGCCGAAGAGATAAAACGCACCTTGCAAAGGCTTACCCACCAAATTTTGGAGAATAATGATGCAGGTGATGAGATCGTCTTGATCGGGATACAGACCCGCGGCATACATCTTGCAAAACGTATACAAACTATCATTAAGGAAACTGAAAGAAAAGATGTGCCCCTGGGTATACTTGATATAACTTTATATCGTGATGATTTGACTGTCGTCGGCACAAAGCCAATGGTAAAGGAGACGCAGATAGATTTTGATCTTAACGATAAGGTTGTTATCCTGGTGGATGATGTTTTATTTACCGGCAGAACAATCCGGGCGGCCCTTGATGAGATTATGGATTTCGGAAGGCCTAAATGCGTTAAGCTTTTAGTTTTGATCGATCGCGGACACAGAGAGCTCCCCATAAGGGCGGATTTTGTAGGTAAAAATATACCGACATCAAAGAACGAAACAGTTTTGGTGCACTTAGAGGAAATAGACGGTAAAGAAGAAGTTGTGATTGGTGAGAAAATCTTAGACACGAATGGTCACGAATCCGGAACAACCCATTCGACATAGCTTGAGGGTCGTCCTGAGCAAGTGAAATCCTTCGACTTCGCTCAGGATGGTTCGCGAAATGGTGAGCGAGCGAAGCGAGGCGAAGCACGCGTCGAAGGACGAATTTACACGAATGAGAAAAACTAACAGTGTAAGCTGGACAAAAAAAGACCTTCTTGATTTAGAAAGTTTAAGCAAGGAAGAAATAGAATTAATCCTTTCCACAGCCGCCACCTTCAAAGAAGTTTCTACCAGAGAAATCAAAAAAGTTCCGGCGCTGCGCGGAAAAACCGTGGTGAATCTTTTTTATGAGCCGTCAACGCGCACCCGCGTATCATTTGAGATCGCCGCCAAAAGACTTTCCGCTGATGTTATAAATATTGCCTCAGAAGCTTCAAGCGTTAAAAAGGGTGAAACCCTTATTGATACCGGCAAAAACATAGAAGCCCTTCGGGTAGATATAATTATTATGCGCCATAATTATTCCGGGGCTGCCGCGGTGCTTGCCAGGAATTTAAAGGCAAGCGTGGTAAATGCCGGTGACGGCTGGCACGAACATCCGACACAGGCGTTGTTGGATATGTTTACGCTTAAAGAAAAATTAGGGAAGATAGAAGGGCTAAACGTGAGTATAGTTGGTGATATTTCGCATTCGCGTGTCGCACGGTCAAACATATGGGGCTTAACAAAACTTGGCGCAAAAGTTACCGTTTGCGCGCCAAAAATGCTTATACCGCCGGCAATTGATAAGATGGGAGTTCTGGTAACGCATGATATAGATGAAGCCATAAAGAATGCCGATGCCGTCAATGTTTTACGCATGCAGTTTGAGCGGGACAAAGAAAATGCTTTTCCGTCCCAGCTGGAATATTTTAAAAAATTCGGTATAACCAACGACCGGCTTAAAAAAGCTAAAAAAGATATTATTGTAATGCATCCCGGCCCGATTAACCGGGGCATTGAGATGTCCTCTAACGTTGCTGACGGGAGTAATTCTGTTATTTTGGAACAGGTTACAAACGGTATAGCCATAAGGATGGCAGTGCTTTTCCTGGTGGCACAAGCTAACGATTACGTTAGGAAAAACAAATAAAAATTACAAATTACAATGTACAAATTACAAACAAACCACAATCCTAAAATTACAATTACCAAACAGTTTTTGTTTGTGATTTCGGAATTGTTTATTGTGTATTGTTTGTAATTTGTTGGTTGTATATTGTAATTTTATATCTGTACTAATCGGTGTAAAAATATGAAACTTTTAATTAAAAATGGACACGTTGTTTCTCCGGAAAATAACTTGGATGCGGCAGTCGATATATTGATAGACGGCAGTAAGATATCCAAGATAGGGAAAAATTTAAAAGACAACGTTGACTCGACCATAGACGCTTTAGGTAAAATAGTTATGCCCGGTATTGTAGATATGCATGTGCATTTACGCGAGCCAGGCAGGGAAGACAAAGAAACAATTGCTTCAGGCACTTTGGCAGCCGCGCACGGCGGGATAACCAGCGTATTGCCAATGGCAAATACTCTAATTGCTATTGATTGCGTGGAGAACGTAAGATTGCTGAAGAATATAATCGCTAAATCCGCCACAGCAAATGTATTCCTTGCCGCGGCAATTACCAAAGGTAGAGAGGGTAAGGAAATAACGAATATCGCGCGCCTGAAAAAAGAAGGTGTGATTGCGATTTCCGATGACGGTTCATCTGTGGAGAGCGATGAAGTTATGCTTCGCGCCCTCAAAAAAGCCAAAGAAACAAAAATGCTTGTGCTGTGTCACTGTGAAGACAAAGCGCTTTCCCAGGGCGGCGTGGTTAATCTCGGATACACTTCGACCAAGATGGGCCTTCGGGGGATTTCAAAAGAATCAGAATATAAAAGAGTTAAACGCGACATAGAGCTTGCTGAAAAAGTAGGTGCCGCGATTCATATTACTCACGTAAGCTGTTACGAATCAGTAGAGATAATTGCAAAGGCTAAAGCCAGAGGGGTGAAGGTAACGGCAGACACCGCTCCGCATTATTTTTCTTTAAGCGAAGAGGATGTATGGGGTTATGACGCGAACATGAAAATGAACCCGCCGTTAAGAACAAAAGAAGATGTTTCCGCGATAAAACAAGCGCTTAAATCAGGTGTAATAGACGCAATCGCCTCAGATCATGCGCCGCATACTGAGAACGAGAAAGAAATAGAGTTTGAACGCGCGGAATTCGGCGTTATCGGCCTTGAGACAATGTTGTCCGCCGGTGTTACTTATCTTGTTGGCCAGAATATTTTAGATATGAACGAGCTGGTTAAAAAAATGTGCTGTTCTCCGGCGAAGATTCTTGGTGTAAAAAAAGGAGTGCTTGATATTGGGTATGATGCTGACATAGCTATTATCTCGAAAGATAAGGAATGGTTAGTTAAGAAAGAATGTTTTGTTTCTAAATCGAAAAACAGCGCTTTTTTAGGTAAGTCCCTTAAAGGTGTAGTTGACCAAACCATTCTTGCCGGCAAGGTTGTGTATACCAACGCGAATAAGTAAGATATGGGAATACAGTATTCAATGTATTTCCATAGTATTTCTATTAGGTTTAAATTACGGTGAAATTTTCTATCATCTATTTTCATTAAACTAACCGAACCGGAGTTAATATGCAATTTGTTGCTGATTTTCACATACACTCAAAATATTCGCGCGCTACATCCAAAGACATGGAAATTCCGCAGCTCGCGAAATGGGCAAGGCTAAAAGGCATTAACCTTTTAGGCACCGGTGATTTTACACACCATCTCTGGCTGCAGGAATTAAAAAAATATCTTGGCACAGAGGACCAGAAAGGTTTATTCTCTTACGAAGGTGTTCATTTTATCCTTACGGCGGAGATATCAAGCATTTATTCGCAAAACGGGAAAGTTTACCGGGTGCATAACGTGGTTATGGCGCCTTCTTTTGGGGTAGTCGAAGAAATCAACAAAGCACTTTCAAAGTTAGGTAATCTCGCCTCCGATGGAAGGCCGATTCTCGGCATCAGCTGTATAAAACTTGCTGAAGAGCTTTCCAAAATTTCAAAAGACATAATGCTTGTGCCCGCGCACATCTGGACGCCGTGGTTTTCTGTTTTTGGTTCGAACTCCGGATTTAATTCGCTCGAAGATGCTTTCGGCAAATACGTTGGCAATATTACTGCTCTTGAAACCGGATTATCAAGCGATCCGGCAATGAACTGGCGGCTTTCAAAACTGGACAAGTATTCTTTAATTTCAAATTCAGACAGTCATTCGCCTCAAAGGATAGGCAGAGAGGCAAACGTTTTTGATTGCGCAATGGATTATTACGAGATAAAAAAAGTGCTAGAAGTTAAAGACAATAAAAAGTTTCTCTACACCATAGAATTTTTTCCTGAAGAAGGAAAATACCATTTCGACGGTCACAGAAATTGCGATTTACGGCTTTCTCCTTCGGAAACAAAAAAATACAAAGGTATTTGCCCTCGCTGCGCAAAGCCCCTGACTAAAGGTGTTTTAAATAGAGTTGAAGAATTAGCTGACAGGCCGCAAGGTTATATCCCCGAAAATAATATCGGCTATAAAAGCATGGTTTCGTTAGATGAGATAATTGCCGACATAAAAGGTGTGGATAAAAAAAGTAAAGCAGTTTTAAGAGAGTATCTCGAAATAGTTCCGGCTTTTGGCTCAGAGTTTGATATTTTAGTAAACGCGACAGAAAAAGAACTTTTTTCTAAACTCCCGGAGAAAATAGCTGAGGGGATTAAGCGCGTAAGAGAAGGAAGATTAAAAATAGAACCTGGTTATGATGGTGAATATGGAGAGATCAAAATTTTCGGCATCGACGATAAAAAGAACGAACAACTTACATTATTTTAAGGGGATTCCAGTGAAGAGTAGCGTATAGCGTAGAGCGGATAGCGTTTAGAAAAAACCACTATACGCTTTCAATCGCTGTAATCAATGCGAGAGGAGTGAGCATGCATATAGGGATAGTTTTTTATTCCTTCTCAGGTAATACAAAAAAAGCCTGTTTATTTATTGAAGAAAAGCTGAAAGAAAAAAATATAACGAGCGAACTAATTGATTTAAAGCCGGTCCATGAGGAAAAATCTTTTTTATTCCAATGCAAGGCGGCATTTGGAAAGGATAAGCTACAACTTAACAATCAGCCCTTAGACCAACAGAAATACGATTTTATGATTTTTGCTTCGCCGGTGTGGGCTTTTACTTTTGCCCCGGCTTTGCACGCTTATTTGGAAAACATAAAAGACTTAGTAGGTAAGAAATCCGCCTGCCTTTTAACTTATGGCAGCGGCCTTGGGAAAAATAAAGCTTTGCAGGAATTAGAAGATATTTTAAAAACCAAAGGCGCAAACATTTTATTGTCCAAAAATATCTCTGGTTCAAAAACGAAAAATAAAGAATATCTAGAAGAGCAATTAAGGTCTTTGATTGATAGTATTAGCGCTTGAATGTAAGGGTTGCGTCAATCGGTTGCGGTTGCGCAACTCGTCACGGTTGCGTTATGCGTCATACGTAAGACGATAAACGAAACGAGCTGCGCAACCGATAGACGAAAGACGATTTCAAACTGTCCCTGTAGCCCAACGGATAGGGCGTTGGCCTCCGAAGCCAAAAATGGCGGTTCAATTCCGCCCAGGGACGTTAATAAGCACATCACTTTTTCAAGCGTGTAAACGCGCAGAAAAAGTGATAGTGCGAATTAACCCAGCACTAATTTTTGTCGCGATTAATACCCGAAAAATTAGTGCTGGGTGATGAGTTGTCGAATCTAAGTGTAAAGAATTTTGCCGCATCTTTGTGAGGCGGCATTGATAAAAAAGTAGAGAGTAGCAAGTAGAGAGTAGAGAGAAAAAGTATAAAAAAGGTCAATAAATGCTGGAAATATTATTTAAAGTAATAGTAACATTGGCGGTGGGATTTCTTTCTTTATCTTTTCTTGTGTATCTTTGGACGCATCAAATTGATCCAATCACATCAGGTATAAATTTTTTTAAAAATAAAGCTAAACAACAAACCGAATGGCTTGCGACAAGGGATCCGAATGCGATTTATCAAAATGGTAATATTGTTGGAATTATTTCTGGAGATGTTAAAGAAAATCATGATAGGCTAATTTTTTTAGAAATTTTTAATACTGCCGGACTAAACAGGAACGCCCCCTTAGAATATAAAAAAGAACGACTTCGAATCATTAGTATTGAAACTACCATAGGAATGTATTCATCTGTATCAAATAAGGGTTCGGAAATAAAACAAAATGTTATTAAAAACGTAACTTGCGAGAAGATAAAAAAATGATTTTATTTAGTTGAGGATAAAACTATGCTAACAACAACCGTAGGAAAATACTTAGTTAAAAGGCTGGAACAGTCAGGAATAAAACACATTTTTGGCGTGCCCGGCGATTACACATTAAATTTCTTCGATTACCTTGAAGAAAGTAAAATCAAGCTTATTACTTCCTGTAACGAGCTTAATGCCGGTTATTCCGCTGATGCTTATGCCAGGCTAAATGGTATAGGCGCAGTATGCGTTACCTATGGCGTTGGGGGCTTTAGCGTATTTAATGCTGCTGTCGGCGCGTTTGCCGAGCGCGTGCCGTTAATAATTATCAGCGGCGGGCCAAAGATTTCCGAGCATAAGCACCACCATCTTTTGCACCACACTATCGGTGACATGAACCTCCAATATAATATTTACGAAAAGATAACGGTGAAATCCGTGATTCTGTTAAATGCCCAGCAGGCTCCGCAACAGATAGATGAAACTATTTCTGCCTGTCTTCGTTTTAAGCGCCCGGTTTATATTGAAATTCCCACTGATCTTGTAAGTATGCCTTGTGCCGAACCAAAACCATTTAAGGCGGATACAGTTATACCCAGTGATAACGAGGTACTCGAAGAAGCAGTGGCTGAGACAATAGAGATGCTTACCGCGGCAAAAAAAGTAGTGGTCTTGGCTGGCGTGGAAGCACACCGGTTTGGTATTCGCCGGGAGCTGGAAGAGCTTATTAATCATAGCGGATATCCTTTTGCCACTACGCTGTTGGATAAAACAGTAATCGCAGAAAAACACCCTCAATTCTTAGGTGTCTATTGCGGAGCGCTTTTAAGGGAATCCGTACGTTTAGCCATAGAACAGGCAGATGTTATTTTGTGCTTAGGCACTTTAATTACTGACATTAATTTGGGCGCAGGGACCGCAAAAATTAACCCGTCTAAAATGATTGTTGCTAATTCTGATAAGGTGCGCGTTAAGCACCATGTTTATGAACAAGTTGCCCTTACAGATTTTGTAAAGAAGCTGTGCTTAAAAATACCAAAAGGAAAAGCCGATCTTACAAAAATTAATCACCCTTCTGAACAGCTGAAAAAAGATTTTATCGTAAAGCCTAAGCAGAAAATTTCTCTCAACAGGTTTTATCAGCGCATAAATCATTTTATAGAAAAGGATCATATCATTATTACCGATTCAGGGGATTCTCTTTTTTGTTCCGCGGAACTTTATATGCCGGAGGGCGCAGGCTATATCGGCCAGGCATTCTATCTTTCTATCGGTTTTTCCATTCCCGCAACATTAGGTATTAAGCTCGCCGCACCTGGGCGCCGGCCAATTGTTTTTGTGGGTGACGGCGCTTTTCAGATGACCGCGCAGGAGTTATCTACCATTATTCGTCACAAGCTAAACCCGATTATCTTTTTAATGAATAACGATGGCTATACAATCGAACGCGTTATTGATAACGGGGCTTACAATGATCTTAATATGTGGAAATACCACTCCTTGCCCGAAGTTTTTGGCGGCGCCCAGGGGTGTGAGGTAAAGACTGAAGGCGAACTAGAAGAAGCGCTTAAGAAAGCAAAAAGTAATCCCGACAGCCTGGCTTTTATTGAAGTGCATTTAGACAAATTAGACTGTTCTGAAGCGTTAAAGAATTTAGGCAAGGCCGTAAGGAAAATAAACAGATGAACGTTTCCGTAATCGGTGGCTCAATTTGCTCAAAGAAAGATTATGAAATTGCGCAAGAAGTCGGAAGGCTGATTGCGCAGCAAGGCTGGACGCTGGTTTGTGGTGGAAGAACCGGCATTATGGAAGCTGCCTGCAAGGGGGCAAAAGAAAACTACGGGATAACTGTCGGGATCTTGCCAAGCACTGACGGTAAAGAGGCCAACAGATACTTAGATGTAACTATTCCTACGGGTTTAGGTTACGCAAGGAATATTTTGGTGGTCAGGGCCTCGGAAATAATTATCGCGATATCGGGGAAATACGGCACACTTTCAGAAATTGCTTTTGCTTTTAATGAGGATAGATGCGTGGTTGGTATAAATACCTGGAAGATAAAAGGTGTGGTGCAGGTAAAAAACGCCCGGGAAGCAATAAATTATATAAAGAAAAAAATTCTTAAAAAGAAATAAAATATAATTTGCTTTACAACCTAATGAATCCTTTTCAACGACGAAAAGAACAATAAGCAAAGTTGCTAAAAGCCACAAACAAAATTAGTTAGAAAAAAAGGGGGATCTATGCCTAAAAGAACAGACATTAAAAAAATTTTAATCATTGGTTCCGGGCCAATAATTATCGGACAAGCCTGTGAGTTTGATTATTCCGGAACGCAAGCCTGTAAAGCGCTCCGTGAGGAAGGCTATGAAGTAGTGCTGGTTAATTCCAATCCAGCAACTATCATGACTGATCCTGGAACAGCGGATAAAACTTATATTGAGCCGCTTACCGTGGAAAGCGTGGAAAAAATTATTGAAAGAGAAAGGCCTGACGCATTACTTCCTAATCTTGGCGGACAAACCGGGCTTAACCTTGCATCAAGTTTGTATAAGGCTGGAATTCTAAAAAAATATAATGTTGAAATTATCGGAGTAAAAGCTGACGCTATTGAGCGTGGCGAAGACCGGCTCGTTTTTAAAGACACAATGAGAAAGCTCGGCATCGACCTTCCGAAATCCGAAATTTGTAATTCCATAGAAGAGGCTGAAAAGATAGCCGAAGGTTTAGGTTATCCGGTAATCGTCAGGCCGGCATACACTCTTGGTGGAACCGGAGGGGGGATTGTTTATAACATAGAGGAATTACGCACAATTACAAACCGGGGTTTGAGCGTAAGCCTTATTCATCAGGTGTTAATAGAGGAGTCAGTGGTGGGATGGGAAGAGCTTGAGCTTGAAGTAGTAAGAGATCAGCAAAATAATAAAATTACCGTTTGTTTTATCGAAAACATTGATCCAATGGGCGTGCACACCGGCGATAGCTTTTGTGCTGCGCCAATGCTTACAGTTCCTGAAAAATTACAGAAAAAAATGCAGGATCTTTCTTATAAAATAGCTGACGCTATCGGAGTTGTCGGCGGCACAAACGTGCAATTCGCGCATAATCCTGAAAACGACAAGCTGGTTATCATTGAGATCAATCCGAGAACATCGCGCTCATCCGCGCTTGCCTCAAAAGCTACAGGGTTTCCTATCGCGCGTATTTCGACAAAACTTGCTACAGGCATTAGCATGGATGAAATACCTTACTGGCGTAAAGGCACGCTTGAAAAATATGAACCTTGCGGCGATTATGTGGTTATAAAATTCGCCCGCTGGGCTTTTGAAAAATTCCGTCAGGCAAAAGATATTTTAGGCACGCAGATGAAAGCTGTCGGAGAGGTAATGAGTATCGGCAAAAATTTTAAAGAGGCAATGCAAAAATCCATACGTTCTTTAGAAATTGGCAGGTATGGTTTGGGAGTGAAAAAGTTTAAGGAAATAGATTTGGCGGCTTTAAAAGAAAAATTAAGATTTCCTTCCAGCGAGCGCATTTTTCTTATGTATGAAGCGCTGCGCAGAGGTGTTCCCGTTGAAGAGCTTTATCAGATGACGCATATCGGCCGGTTTTTTATCAATGAGATGAAAGACCTGGTTGATTACGAAGAGGAGTTATTGAAATCGAAATGGAGCGAGCTGCCGGATAAGAAATTAATAAAAGCAAAAGAGTGGGGATTTTCTGACCGGTATTTAGGAGAACTTTTCGGCGGAAAAGAAAAAACCG
>JBAZGZ010000019.1:0-14161 GCA_041652615.1 Candidatus Omnitrophota bacterium
TTCCCTGGCGCTTTTAGCGATTATAGCATCTGAACCGACAAAACCATCAACATCTTGTCCGCACAAGGCCCCTTTAAACGGCACATAGCCACTGGAGCCGATAATATTTCCGTTTTTATCCTTCAATAAAAATAAGCTTAAGTTTTTGGAATTATCTTTATATTTACGATACTTATTGATAATATCCTTTTTCTCTTTTGGCAAAAAATAGATATTTTCGCTGTGCATTTTTTTAAAAAAGCCCAATACGCTGTCAACATCGCTTTCGGTGCATATTTTAACCTTAAAATCAGATAAAACGCTCATAGCAGATTGCTTATTCTTCTTCACCCTTCACTAAACAGTATGTTATAATAGTTTTTACCTATTATGAATATTTATTTTTATAGCTTAATATTTCTTACCGGAATTTTAACCATCTATACGGATATTCGCGAACGCAAGATAAAAAATATCCACCTCTTAATTATCTGCTTGTGTGCGTGCTTACTATACTGTATTTTACTTTTATCCGGTAATTTAAAAGCCTCACCCCATCTTATCTTGAATCCTGTAGCAGGATTAATTATCGGTTTTATTTTTTATTTATCCGGCCTATGGAAAGCCGGAGATGCCAAGCTTTTTTTTACTTACTCTTTACTTTTACCTGTAAATTACTATTCAACTATATTACCTCTATCATGCTTTACACTCTTCATCAATACATTTCTGATAAGTTTTTTATTTCTTTTGCCTTTGCTAATTTACGGCATTATACACAATAAAACTGAAATGTTCAATAAAGCCGCCCTTAAACAAGCAAGGTTATTTTTTGGTCAAGTATTCTTAATTACTCTCTGCATATCCTGGATAGCACAACCGATAATGGCTTTTTTCCCTTTTAAAAATAATATTTTCCTGACCTTCATCCTTCTCTTTAGCGGATACTCGATAATTTATAAATTTATAAGCCTAGTCAGAAACAGGATTCTAATCATCGTTATGATAATTGCCGGGTTAACACTAAGATATGCGGTAATGCCGGACTTCTTCTCTTTTGGTAATATTATCACGTTTTTAAAATACACATTGCTATATTCGGCTATCTTCTATATTCTTTTAAACATCATCAGCTTAAAAGAAAAAAAACCAACGCGCATACCTTTCTCGCCCTTTGTTTTTTTGGGTGCTTTGCTTACAAATACAGGATTTTTATTGTGGATAATCAGGCGTGCGCTAACTCTTCAAGGATTATAAAACAAAAAATCCTATGCCAAAAAGACACAGGACAAAGATAGAAAACGCTTTTTACTTATAGAAATTCCAGAAAAATTACAGATTATACCTCAACCGCAGTGAATATTAAGACTAGCACTGCCTTTACCGGAAAGTGTTCCCTTACCATGAACCTGTAAGGATGATGCTGCGCTATGATTTATATGGGCTCCGGCGGCGTTATTGTGGAATGAACACCTTTGACAACTTCCAACCGTAGAACAGTTTATACCATTCTGATGCGTATTAAAATTGGCATGAGCTATTGAGCTACAAGGGCTAGTCGTTATGGTTCCTGCGTAGGCAGTCGATAAAGAACTCAAAATGCCCAGCGAACCTATTGTGCCTAATCCTATTTTTAAAATTTTATTTTTGTTAACAAAACCATCTTCATCTTTAATAAAGCTTTTTATGGTCTTTTTAAATTTTCTGCGTAATATTTTTTTATTCATTTATTCCTCCTTTAATGAACACATCATTTTTTAAGCCATAGTGGCGAAAAAAAATGATAGTGTAAAATTGGCTTATTCTTTTGTCCAATACTCAAATATTTCGAGATTTTTTTTGCTCTCCAAAATTTTTTCAAATATGTAGTTAAATTGAAAATTGTATATCTTATGCATAAAGGAACATTGTATCTTGGGAACAAAGTTCTTCTCCAATGAATAGTTTAGCACAGGACAGGTTCCTGTCCAAGGAAAAAATGCAGAATTTCCATCCCAAAGATTTGTTACCGACATTTCCAAAAGATACAGAAGATTCTCGCTCTTCATTAACTCTTCGTAATTCTGCTTTAATATATTCCCCAGTAAAAACTCTTCCGTGCCAAGCATTCTCGCTTCATCGCAAGGAAAACACTCGCCACGAGGCATATAGACAATCTGTGCCCTACCTGCTCCACAGGGATTCATCATTTCTACGTAACCGGCATCTCTTCCGCAAAGTATTTTTTGTAAAATTACACTTGCCATTCTTTCTCGTATAAAAATACCGTCCCTGTTTAGCTTAAGGATATAATCCATTGACTTCTTATAGAAATTCATAAATTCATCGGCGGTATAGCCTAAATCCTTCCAATTAATACAGGCATTACCTAATTTATTGACCGGCCTAAGTGGAATATCACTTTGACCCATCCTTACATATTCGTCAATTATTTCTTTGAAATATTTCAATGAGCCTTTGGTGATTGTCGGCAGCAAAGTCACACTTTTATTGAATTTTTCTTTAAGTTTTTCGATTTTTGATTACGCTTGAAAAGCTCCCCTGATTTTTCGAAAAAATTCTGTTTTTGTCATGAATATATTCGGGACCATCAAACGAAACACAAACGCCTACATCATTATCAGTAAGGAATTTCGCTTTTTCGTCGTCTAACAATGTAAGGTTAGTAACCAGCGTAACCCTTAAATCTTTATGTCCATTGTTCAGTTTGCGGCTATTCTCTATAAGAAACTTACTTATTTCCCAATTTAATAACGGCTCTCCTCCCTGTAATTCCAAGGTCACTAAAGGATTCTTTACATCAAACAGGCATTTTAAGACGCGCTCTGCTACCCTAATACTCATATCCGCCCGGTTTGTTTTTGTCTGACAATACCTGCAGGCAAGGTTACACTTAGTGGTAACTACGGCAATATGTAAAGAGGTATCATGGAAAAGATTATCGTTTAATCTTCTATATTTATCGATAAGCGCTTTCAAATTATTCTCGTCTGCCAACAGGCCTCTCTCATGAAGCCTGTTTACAAGTTTAGTATCGGCTTTAAGCTTCAGAGAATTTAACGCGCCAAATTCTTCTTTGTCTAAAAAATCCCATCCGCCTAAAAAGTTAGATACAAGATATTTATCTTTGATAAGGCGATGGTTAAAAGGTATGACCGCAAAGTTATCGGCAGTTATCATTGTCATAGTGGTAAGTTAGTATCAGGCGATCCCGGCATTTAAGGAAATGCTACTGCCGACAGCCGCATAAAAACTTATTTGTTTCTTTCCAGATAGATCAAAGAATTCAAAAACTCAAAATAATCTTTTGCTTTACGCGCATTTAAATCTATAAAATAATAACCGTCACGCGCATTTATGGATTTTATATAGCCCGGCTCTTCTTTTTTGATTTCTTCAAGCATACTCTTCTCATATAATTGGCTGTGCAATTTAAGATAAAACTTCTGGCCTGATTTTTGTAAAAATGGGTACATTTATATTTTATCTTCTGATTCTTCTTTATCCTGCAGGTCTCCGATTAAATCTTCAATCTCTTTTTTTCCTGCTTCGTTGACCAAAGACGGGGCAGCAGAAAACAAAGCCCTCTGCATCAACGCTTTGATAACGCCGGCATTTATCTTAAGGTTACTGAAATAATGAGCGTAGTTAAGAAGCTCATTGTAGAAATCCATACCCAGGTTATCTAAATTTTCTTTTTTGTTTTTTCGAAAAAGCCAAACAATTACCTTACCCTGTTTGTCTTTATCCAGATAGATATATGCTCGGTCCAAAAAAACGTAACCGGCGGCGTAAATAGTGGAAAGCGAATAAATTGTAGGCTCGATGGATAGTTTAACTCCTCCACTAGCCTTCTCTAAAATCTTTTGCATGGCTGCTTGGTTTACGATTATGGTGCGGTCACGGCGCCTGAACAGATCCAGAATTCTGCCGCCCTTACATTTCCATAAGTGCCGGAATCAGTTGCGAATGTAGCTGTTCCACCGACAAACCTCAAATCATCATTTCCGGCTAGAATCACACGATAATCAAAGTTAATGGAAGGATCATTTGAAAAATCAATATATGGCGTGCCTTCTCCGGCAGGAAGAATGTTGCTCAGATAGCGAAGCTCAATATTGGGGTTGCCGGAATTATCGCTGTTTAATCTTATCTCCTGGTTTCTGTCACTCTTTAACATCTGTAATTCCCTATACACCCCAAACGGCGCAGGATAATAGGTAGCAATAGTAAGAGTTTCTGTAGCTTGCCCAAAGGCAAAACGCGGAAGAAAAAGAGCAGTCATTATTATCAATTGGAAAGAAAAAAATCCAAGTACCTTCCTCATCATCGCCTCCTTCTTTTTCAATTACAAATAATTTTTGCGACTATGGTATTTTTACCTTAAACACAGTTATAAAGAAATCACCCTTTACAATATAGGGAATTAATCTCTTGAGCTGTTGTTATTTTTATTTTATATTCAATAGCTTCAAAGTCAATGAATTTATTGAAACATCGGACAAACCGCGATTACAACATATATCTTTAGGCTGGAATGCAACTAAGACAGGCATTCTATGGCAGTGTATTAATATATATAACTAATCTTAAAATTACCTAAATGAATTATTGTCGGATTGTCTTTATTTTTATTTCCTTGCAGGCGAAAGACCACATCTACCATTGACTCGTATCCTCCGGCGCTGTTTTTCAGCTCTCTTAAGTTTTCAGCAAATTTTTTGTTGCCGTAAAGATCAACCTCAATATGTTTATTGCCGGAAAAATCGGACAATTGATAGGAAGCCAGGATAATTTCCTGCGGCTGGCCACTAGCGTCAAAAGTACTGATTAATACTTCCAATTTATCATCAGAATTTGTCTTTACAGGCGTTAAATCAAATTTTATGGAAGCGTTAGCGCTTTTAAAAGTTATTGACTGGCTGATAGATGTATCTTCGTTGCTTACTTGATATAATTCCGCTACAAGATTATCGTTATCGCGCGCCAGCCTCGCGATACCGGTATTGCTCCAGGGAAAAAGCAAAGTTTTGTTATCGCTTATTGTTTGTTTTAAGTTTTTCTGTATTTCCGGATCAGACCTAAAAAGATTATCGGACATAATCGCTTTTGCTATTTTTTCGCTAAGTTTAAAATCACCATCGCGGAAATCAGACGTATCGCGAGTAAATACCGTCGATGATATCCCTATATTATTGAGTTCTCTTTCAAGGACAGGATCAACCCCTGAATCAGTATTACTCTCTGGTTGAATCTCCCCAAAACAATAGTTCGCCGTAAAACTAAAAACGAATATAGCGACTGCCGTTATTATTTTTTTCATCTTCCACTTCCTATATATAAACATTTATGCGAACATTAGCAAATAACCTTCCGATTATATTATAAAACAGTAAACTCAGATGTCAACCAAAGTAATACGGGTAACCTGCTTATGGGCACATAAAACTGCTTGATAAATCATCCCACTCTTGCTCTGCCATAAGGAAACTCTCTTTTTCGCCGGGAAAATTATCCTTTTTAATATCAGCTACAAAATTTAGCGCTATTTTTTTCGTTTCTGAAAAAAAGTCTCCGTAACGCCTTACAAACCTGGGAGAAATTTTTCTATAAAGCCCCAAAACGTCGTATAACACAAGGACCTGGCCATCACAGAATTTTCCAGCACCGATGCCGATGGTTGGAATGCTTACGCTTTCAGTAATAAACTTTGAAAGTTGTGAAGGAACGCATTCCAAAACCAAACTAAATACTCCTAATTTTTCAAGCGTTTTTGACTGCTTTATCATATTAAGCGCAGATTTTTTGTCTTTACCCTGAACCTTGAAACCACCCAGAAGATGCGCGGTTTGAGGGGTAAGGCCGACATGGCCCATTACAGGGATATTATTTTGAATAAGTTTTTTAATTATACTTTGACAACCCCGGAACCACTCCACCTTAACCGCTCCGGCGCCGGCCCGGATAAACGCTCTCGCGTCTTTGAACGCCCTGCTTGCGCCATTGTGACAGCTTTCATAAGGCATATCAGCGATAACAAAAGTGTTTTGGGTAGCCCTGGCTACTGCTTTTGTGTGGGAAAGCATCTCCTGGAAACTTATCTCGAGGGTTTGGCCTAACCCCAGCACAACATTAGCCATTGAATCTCCAACCATAACCATATCAAGCCCGGCTTCATCCAGGGCTTTCGCAAACGAATAATCATAGCAGGTTAATATTACTATTTTCTCTTTCCCTTTTTTTTCTTTTATGTTTTCTATTGTTAACTTGCTCATAATGTTTTAATCGTTTTTCGGTTGCGGTTACGCGGCTCGTATCGGTTGCGTTGATCGTCAATCGTCTTTAGAACGCAACCGATTACCGATTAACGAAACGAGTTGCGCAACCGCAACCGATTAACGCAACCAATCCTTATACCTATTTCTTTAGCCACTTCAGTATTTTATCAAGACTAAGACAATTTACTACATCACTTTTGGTAAGCCATCCCCTGCGCGCGACGCTAAGACCAAGCCCCATCGACCCTAACTGGTCTAACTGATGACTATCTGTGCCTAAAGACAATTTTACTCCCCTTTTCTTCGCATGCATAACATTTATATCATTAAGATCGAGCCTTTGCGGATAACAATTAATCTCCAAGGCTATCTTGTTATCTTGAGCCGCCCTGCAAATTTCATCCATATCAATATCGTAAGGATCACGCAGCCCCCACAACCTGCCTGTAGGATGCGCTATAATATTTACGTATTTATTTTTACAGGCACAAACCACCCTTTTAGTAAGCTGCTGCCTTGTTTGTTTAAAGCCGGTATGTATGGCCGCGACAACCACATCGAACTCTTTTAAAATACTATCAGGATAATCAATTTCGCCATCGGAAGTTATGTCAACCTCTGTTCCCGCAAGAAGACGCACTTTACTTTTTTTATTAATTTTTTCAACCTCCTTAAGCTTCCTATAAACCTCATTTTTAGAAAGCCCCCCTGCGACTTTCAGGCTTTGCGAATGATCACATATGGCCACGTATTCATAATTATATACCTCTATTTTCTTCGCAATCTCTTCAATAGAAGACAGGCCATCGCTATATTTTGAATGAACATGAAAATCTCCTTTTATATCTTTTAACTCAACCAATTTAGGTAATTTTCCGGCAAGGGCCGCGTCTATTTCGCCCCTGTCTTCCCGTAACTCGGGCGGAATATAATCCATTCCGAACAAAGAAAAAATCTCATTTTCGGTTTTACCGGCAAGGCACTTGTTTTTCTTAAAAACCCCATACTCATTTACCTTCCACCCTTTTTTTATCGCAAGCTTACGCAATCTTATATTGAATTCTTTTGAGCCGGTAAAATACATAAGAGCTGACCCAAAACTATCCTGCCCGACAACTCTTAAATCTACCTGCATATTGTTTTCTTTTGATACCACTGAAGATTTAGTTTCTCCATGCGCTAAAATTTCCTTAACCAAATCAAGATGGACAAACTTATCCATTATCGGTTTAGGATTTTTTGAAGTAATAAGCATGTCTATATCTTTTATCGTGTCCTTTTTTCTACGCAGCGAACCGGCAACTTCAATATCCTCTATCTCTTTGATTGTTTTTAATTCATCAAGAAAAGTTTTAGCAACATTCATTGCGAAATTAATCGGCATCCGGCTTGCGCCTTTTTTTACAAGGCTAATGCCTCTTAAAATATTTTCTTCGGTTTTCTCCCTTACCCCTTCAATATTCTTTAACGAGCCGGATTTAGCAGCTTTTTCTAATTTCTCTATAGTGTCTATTTTTAACTCCTCAAAAAGCTTTTTAACCGTTTTTGGACCAAGCGATGGTATCTCCATCAAATTTAAAAGGCCCTGGGGTGTTTCTTTTTTTAGTTCTCCCAGATATTTTAGTTTTCCCGTTTTTATTATTTCCTTAATTTTTGCTGCCAGGTCAGTGCCGATACCGGGAATTTCCGTAAGCTTATCTTTCTCTGCAATTGCCTCGACAGATTCTTCAAGATTGTCCACGTTCTGCGCGGCATGCTCATAAGCCCTGATACGGAAAATATTCTCTCCCTTAAGCTCTAATATTTTCGCGATTTCCCTAAATATCCGGGAAACTTCCTGATTCTTCATATGTTCAGACGACAGAAGTCAGAAGACAGATAACAGAAGGCAAGGGGCAAAAAAACGAAAATAGATACAGGGTTTTTTCTATCTTTTTCCCTCTGTCATCTGTCCTCTGTTTTCTGTCTTCTGTAATTTGCAGTTACTTTGTTTTTCGCGCCGCCTCTTACGGTAAAACAAGCTGTTACGCAGATTTCATAAGGCGAAAGCACATACTTTAAATCTTCAAGAACTTTGTTAACCACGTGCTCATTGTATATTTTTACGTTGCGGTAGGAATATAAGTAATATTTTAGTGACTTTAGTTCAATTAATTTTTTACGGGGGACATAAGCTATAGCAATAACCGCAAAATCAGGCAGTCCGGAAAAGGGGCAAATGGAAGTAAATTCATCGCTTGTCAGCTCTACATTGATTTTACGATACGGATATTCATATTTTATGGTTTGTAAAATAGTTACATCAATGTCTTTTGGCAGAAAGGTTACGCCTAAAGTTTTTTTCGCCTTCTTTTCCAAAGGATCTAAATATCTATCCGGGTAAATCATGGGATTTATTATATCAGGGTTTCCATGAAATTACAGGCAAAACATTTGCATATGTAGGGGATGGGCTTGCCCCATCCCGTATCATTAAAATATCATTAAAATTTTAAATATTATAACGTATTCGTTGATATCTGCATTCTTGTCGAGGATATTTTACGGGCGGTGGCAAGCCCCGCCCCTACTGTAATCGTTCCCCGAAAACATCAAATTCAAGATGATAGCATAAAAACTCCCGCAAAATAAACATCACTTCTTTTTCACATTCTTCTGTAGGTTTAAGCCGAAGAGCAACAATAAAATCATTGTTTTGTATATAAAATATGGAAGCAATAGCCTCCCTGCTTATTTTCTTTAAATCGTGGTCATTGCTTGAGCATTTTTTGCAGATAAGCCCGCCTCGAAGAACGCTAAAAAATGTTTCCTCAGAGATAGGTTTATGACAAAGAAGGCATTTCCCAAATTCAGGCTTGAATCCGGAAAGTGTAAGAAACTTCACCAGAAAAACATACAAAACCTTACGCACATTTTCTTTTTGTAAAAAAGACAACGCTTCTTTTATAAGATTGAATACCTCTGGATTTTTATCCCAGGGGCCCAAAGCCCTGTCTGTAAGGTTAATAAAAACCGAAGCGGCAGTGGCAGCGTTAATATTTTTACGTAAAAAATCATAATCACGCACAAGGTCAGCAAAGGAGACAAGCCAGATATCGCTTTTTTTGGGATAAAAGATAAGCTCGTTAAGCGTAAATAAATCCAAGCTTGAAGAGAATTCTTTCTTAAAAGTATAAAATCCTTTCAAGATACCGGTTATTTTACCAAATTTCTTGGTATAGAAAGAAGCGATGATGCTTGTTTCCCTGAAATTGTGGCGCTTCATTACAAAGCCCAGGTCCTTTGTTACCATATTATTAATCCGGTTGCGTTGGTTGGTTGCGGTTACGCTGCTCGTTACGGTTGCGTTATACGTAGGACGTAAGGAAATTGAACTTTAAGACGCAACCTAATAACGATAAACGAAACGAGTTGCGCAACCGCAACTGATTGACGCAACCTTAATATCTAACTAACCTATGCTATAAATAGTTTTTTTATATTTTTGCAATAACCCCGAAAGTATTTCTTCCTGTTTCTGCTCCATTGCCATCCTCTCTTTCTTCTTTATATCATCATATCCAACAAGATGCAGTATTCCGTGTATAACATAGAGCACCAATTCCTCCTGCCATTTTTTTTCATAAAAATCACAAGTCTTCTTTGCCTGCTCTACAGAAATTACAATTTCTCCTAAATACCCCGGGGTAGATATATCCGCTAAAGGAAAAGATATTACATCCGTAGACTGATTTCTTTTAAAAAATTTCCGGTTAAGTTTAGTTATGAATTTATCATCGCAGAAAACAACCGAAACAGAACCGCAAGACAGCTTAAGCAGATTAAGAATCTCATGTAAAACTATAAGTATATTTTTAGAGTTAAGCCGTATCAGGTTTTGGCGGGAAACTATTTCTATATTTACCAAGCCTCTTGTCCTTGTCTTTAGGCGAGCGGACTTAGTTCCTTTATCTTTGATCTTGATCATCCTTTGGATAGTTTATGCGGGTATGGAAAAGCGCGTTAAGAACATGGGTAAATTTTTGTGTTATTTTTTCAAGGTCTTTAAGCGTAAGATTGCTTTCGTCAAGCTCCCCCTCCATAAATCGTTTTCGCATAACCTCTCTGACCATTTCCTCTATGCGTGAAGGTGTGGGCTCGTCAAGCGTGCGCGAAAAAGCCTCAATAGTATCAGCCAAAGACACAATCGCTGTTTCTTTGCTGTGCGGCCTGGGCCCGGGATAGCGATAATCCTCTTCATGTTCTGTTCCCGGCTCAAGTTCCTTTGCCCGCTGGTAAAAATAATAGACTAGAGTTTTACCATGGTGTTCGCTGATAAAATTTATTATTCTTGGATTAACGTGATATTTCTTGGCGATATCCACCCCATCTTTTACGTGATTAGTTATTATAAGTTTACTCATCGATGGTTTCAAATCTTTATGTATGTCTTTAACCCCTATAATATTTTCCACAAAATAGTTTGGTTTAATCATCTTTCCAACATCATGATAATACGCGCCTGCTCTTGCTAAAAGAGAATTGGCACCAATGCTTTCAGCAGCTGCTTCGCTTAAATTCGCAACCACCAATGAATGTTGATAGGTTCCCGGGGCTTCTAAAATTAACCGGCGTAAAAGCGGGTGGTTAAGATCGGAGAGCTCAAGCAGTGATATATTGGTAACTACTCGGAATATATACTCGAATATCGGAAGGATAGTAAGAACGATTGAAGCAGCTATGCCGTTTAAAACACAAATCGTAAGCAAGCTCGCATCCGGCCGGATTTCAGCAAAACCTGTATTTTTTACCCTCTCTATTATAAAAGCCACGGCAAACTGGATAAATCCGGCAATTATGCCTGCTTTTATTACTTCAAATCTCCTTCTAACCCTGTAGGAAAAAAGTGCCGCGCTCAAAGAGCCGACAAAAAGACTAGTTCCTACGGTAAGGTTTCCTCCTTCAATGCTCGCGCCGAGGGAAAAAAAGAAAAGCGAAAAAAGAAAAGAAAACTCTAAGTTATCGAATAAAAGCGTAACCAGGATAATAAATCCGATTGCGGGTATTCCGTAGCCCGGGATGCGAAAAGTTACTGTAGTAAGAATGGAAACTAAAATTGCTAAAGCTACAAGAATGAACAAATCCATCGCGGAGATGGATACATTAATTTTTTTAAAGTATTTCGCATACAAAAGAAGAAAAAATCCGAACACTAGCGGGGATATGTCTATAGAATAGACAAAAAATACCACCCCTGCGATAGCGAAAAAAACAATCGCCCAAAAAATCTGGAATATAGCCTCAATCTGCTTTTTCTCTATATGAATCTTCATAAGCTTGTATTATTTTTTGAACTAAAGGATGTCTAACAACATCTTTTCTGCCTAAAGAAATAAATTTTATATCCTCGATACGCTTTAAAATATTTATACCCTCCGTAAGGCCAAGTGGTTTACCTCCCGGTAAATCTGTCTGGGTGATATCGCCCGTTATTATAGCTTTCGAATCAAAACCAAACCTGGTTATAAACATCTTTAGCTGCTCGGCTGTACAGTTCTGCGCCTCATCTAAGATAATAAACGCGTTATTAAGCGTCCTGCCGCGCATGTAAGCCAAGGGCGCTACTTCTATCACTCCGGTTTCCACATACTCTTCGATAACTTCCGCCTGCATCATATCATAAAGCGCGTCATAAAGGGGGCGTAAATAAGGCCCCATTTTTTCAGATAAATCTCCGGGAAGAAATCCAAGAGACTCGCCTGCCTCAATCGCCGGCCTGGTAAGTATTATTCTTCCGACCTTTTTTTCTATTAAGTAATTAACCGCCATTGCCATAGCCAGATAGGTTTTTCCGGTTCCGGCCGGGCCGATAGAAAAAACAATGTCGTAATCACGCATAGCCTTTATATACTCTTCCTGGCCATGCGTTTTGGAAAAGACAAATTTCTTGTGCGCCGCAAAGACCCTTATACTTTCTTTTTGGTCAGCTTGAGATGACAAGTTTTGAGAAAATCCTGAGTCTTTTGTATTTGTTTCCAAATATTGCGTTAGCTCCTCTCTGTCAAATACAAGCCCTTCCCTGCTCAAATCAAACATTTTTTTTAAGAAATTAGCAGCTTCTTCAACTTTAGCAGACTGCCCTTTAATCAAAACGCCATGGGACTTTAAAGAAATATTTACCTTAAATTCCTTTTCAAGCAAGCGCAAATTTTTGTCCTCTGCTCCAAATATCTCTCTTATTTTAGAAAAATCGTCTATGTTTATTAGCTTTTCCATAAACTAGTTACGAAGGTTACGGATGTTACGAAAGTTACGGGGGTTACATTGAAATCACATGAGTAAGTGTAACATTCGTAACCTACGTAACCTGCGTAACATTCGTAACCCAAAAGTATAGTTTTCTTTTATTTATCCAATACAGGTATCTTTATAGTTTTACCTGGACGTAAGCTATTCGGGCTCTTTAAAACGTCCTTATTTTCGTTATAAAGCATTTGCCATTTCTTTGTCGTTCCATAAAACTTTTCAGAAATTTTTTGCAGGGTATCATCTTTCTGGATAGTATAGCTTTCGTATTTTTTCTCTGATGTTACTGTTTCAGCAGCAGGAACTTCCTCGACAAACTCAACCTCTTCTTCCTCGATGACTGCTTCTTCAACCGGATTTACCAAAACTTGTTTCTGCGCTTTCTTACGCGGATGCGCGCCAAGTTCTACTTCCAAAACAGAAGTTATACGATTACCGCTTAGTTTTTTAGGCTTTTGACACTCCTCTTTAGGTGTTCCTAAAAGAAAACCCTGGTTACCTTGTATATCTGTATCTACTCTCGGCGTTTCCGTAGTATAAGTTCTCGTTACGCAACCGCCCATTAGAATTAAACCTAAAAATACTATGAAATACTTCATACAACCTCCTCTTTTAAACACAAACTAAGAAACTAAATATATTTAAATACTTTCGTAATTATAGTTGGCTACGTTTTTCGTCCATCGGTTGTGCGACTCGTATCGTTTATCGTCCATCGGTTGCGCCTCAAAAGTTTATTTGCCTGACGTTTTACGCAAAACGCAACCGAAACGAGCTGCGCAACCACAACCGATTGACGCAACCCTGAAGTTAACTGTCTGCTTTCTTTTCTGTCTCTATCATTTTTATATATACTTCCTTAAGTTGTTTCTCCTCAACATTTGAAGGCGCGTCAGAGAGAAGGCATGTGCCTTTTTGTGTTTTTGGAAAAGCAATAACATCCCTTATACTTTCGGATTTGGTGATGATAGAGTACAACCGATCAAGCCCGAAAGCAATGCCGCCATGGACAGGCGCGCCATATTTAAAAGCTTCCAGAAGAAAACCGAACTTCTTCTTGGCATCTTCCTCGGATATACCAAGTATTGAGAAAATTTTCTGCTGCATGTTTGATGAATGTATCCTTATCGAACCTCCGGCAATTTCTTCTCCGTTTAGAATAAGATCATAAGCTCTGGCTTTCACTTTAGAAAGATCTCCATCGAGCAACCCCATATCTTCTACTTTTGGCGATGTAAAAGGATGGTGGCAAGACTGCCATCTTTTCTCATCGTCATTATATTCAAAAAGCGGAAAATCAACCACCCAGAGGAAACGGTACTCACCTTCTCCTACGTCAGGTTTATCGCTATTGTATTTTTGCATTGCCTGGGTGTAAGGAATCCTTAAAAACGGCTTTTTAATTTCTATGCCAAGCACATTTTTAAAAACCGTTACGACAAAATCTTCCATAAGGGAAATTATATCTTCTTCCTCTATAAATGACATCTCTATATCAAGCTGTGTAAACTCAGGCTGCCTGTCTTTACGTAAATCCTCATCTCGGAAACACCTGGCAAACTGGTAATACCTGTCCATACCGGAAACCATAAGAATCTGTTTGAAAAGTTGCGGCGACT
>JBAZGZ010000020.1:0-13602 GCA_041652615.1 Candidatus Omnitrophota bacterium
CGTCATAAGCTTTAAGAAAATAATCCAATGCCTTTATTCGCAGGTCTACTATCGTATTAGAAGCAACAATAGCCGGTAATTTATCTTTATTATATTTTTTTGCCGAGAGCAATGCTTGAGCCAATTGGTCAGGCCCGTATTCAAAATCATGGTTGCCAAAAGTTGTGGCATCATAGCCAATCATCCCCATAAGGCGAAGTTCTGAAGAACTTTCTGAGCGGACAACATGAAAAAGCGTTCCCATGCTAAAATCTCCCGCATCCAGCAGAAGAACATTTTTCTCTCTGCCTAAACGCTCTGAATTCACGGCTGTGCTTATGCGCGCGTATCCGCCTCTTGAGACAACAGTATTATTGCTCGCCGGCACATTATATTCTTCCAGATTAGAATGCATATCATGGGTAAACAAGATTATTAAATTATCATCTGGTTTTTCTTCTGTGGCGCACACAAAAAATTCAGGTTGGGTTATGACGATAAAAGTAAGCAGCGCAATTAGAACAAGAAAAAATATGGAAGGTAAAGGCCTCGTTTTGCAGAAATTATTACGCATCATTTTGGTTTATTATATCATCTGCGGAGGGGAATACAACGCAGGGATGCCCGAGGTATTTTGTAGGGAGCGGTTTAAAACCGTTCCCTACAATAGCGTGGGGACAACACGAATCTCTAAGGTCGCAAATTGCGACCTTAGATGTTCTGACATTTTAATGAACCACGGCCAACTCATCCGAATGTTTTAGCCGCCTGAACAAAAATGCAATCGGGATAACTGTTGGATTTTATTTGAAGAATTATCCGGCAGAAACGAAAAAGAATAATTTATTCTGGATTAGTCAGCTATTTCGTTTACGGCCCTGAAATAATACATACTGGATGACAATCACCTTAAAATTACATCCTGCCATAAGCATCGCTAAATCTTTCTATATCAGCCTCAACAAGCTTTTTTCCGCACTGGACTTCAATAATCTTTAAGGTTTTTTTGCCCACATTTTCAAGGCGATGAATGCCTTTTATGGGAATATAAGTGCTTTCATTGTGGCCTAAATAAAAAATCTTACTTTTGTTAGTAATTTTTGCCTTGCCATCAACTACCACCCAATGCTCACTTCTATAAGAATGCCGCTGCAAACTTAAAGACCTTTTAGCAAGAACTTCAACAAGTTTTACCTTATAACCTTTACTATGGTTGAGAACAGTGTAATAACCCCAAGGGCGTTTAATACGCGTGGTACGCAAATCAAACCTCCATGTTTAGCTAAAAGCTAAACATATACTTTCTTCCAATACCCCCGTAAATACTCTGCTTTTTTCTCAAGCCAGTTAAAATTATCTTTATACCAGCCGATTGTATCCTTAATGCCGCAATCAAAATTATACTCAGCCTGCCAGCCGATTTCTTTTTTTATCTTTGAGAAATTAAGCGAATAACGTAAATCATGTCCGGGGCGGTCCTGGACAAATTCGATTAAAGAATGTGGCTTACCCAGAAAATCAATAATGGCTCGTGCTACATCGATATTTTTTCTTTCATTCCCGGAACCAACGTTATAGATCTCCCCGATTTTTCCTTTTTTCAATATTTCACCGATTGCGCCGGCGCAATCTGAAACATGCAGCCACTCCCTGACATTTAAGCCTTTACCATAAACAGGAATTCTTTGGCCTTTGAGCGCCTTATAGATTATAACCGGGATGAATTTCTCCGGATATTGCCATTGACCGTAATTATTTGACGGCCGCACAATTACTGCCGGAAATTTAAAGGTCCGGACATAAGACCCTACCAGTAAATCCGCCGCTGCCTTAGATGCCGAATAAGGAGAGCTTGGTTTTAACGGAGTTGTTTCACAGAATTGGCCTTCTTCGATATCTCCGTAAACCTCGTCTGTTGAAATATGCACAAATTTTTCTATGCCTGAAAGTTTTGCCGCATCAAGCAACACTTGAGTACCCTGGATATTGGTGCGGATAAATTCATCACTGCTTAAAATACTCCTATCCACATGGCTCTCTGCCGCGAAATGAACAATTTGCTTCGGCTTTTCTTTTTTAAATATTTTTCCTATTGCGCTGGCGCAACTGATATCAGCTTTGTAAAATTCAATTTTCCCTTTTACCTCTCCAAGCCTGGCTAAATCACCGGCATAAGTTAATTTATCAATAACAATTATTTTAAAACCGCGTTTTATTATCTGGCGAACAAATTCGCTCCCAATAAAGCTCGCGCCGCCGGTAACTATGATTTTATTTTTCATTGTTTAATTATTTTTATAAGCCTGTCTACTCCATATTCCCATTTCGGGATTGTAACGCCCAGTTGCTTTGAAATTTTTGCGTTAGACATCGCGGAAAATGCCGGCCTTGGTGCTTTAGTTACAAACGTACTCATCGGTACCGGAATAACTATATTACCCAAACCCATTTTCACTATGAAATATTTTGCCAACTCATACCTTGAAGAGTAACCGCTATTGGTTAAATGATACAAGCCGCTTAATTGTTTTTCTATACTCATAAGAGTCACATCAACAACGTCTTCGGTGTAAGTCGGCACAGAAACCTCATCAGCACTTATATGTAAAACCTCTTTTTCTTTTGCCCAGGTTTGCAATTTAAAGAGGAAATTCTGCGAGCCGCATCCGATAACCCAACTCAAACGGAAAATAAGGTATTTATCGAGATGCTTTAATATTGCCTCCTCGCCTTTAAACTTACTTTTACCGTAAACGTTCAAGGGGTTTACAGCATCACTTTCAATATAAAGATTGCCTTTTTTTCCGTCAAAAACATAATCAGAACTATAATGAACAAGAAAAACATTCTGTTTTTTGCAAAGCAAAGCAAGATTTTCCACTGCCTGAGAATTGATTTTAAATGCTATACTCTGCTCTTCTTCTGCTTTATCAACCTGGTTATAAGCCGCGCAATTTAAGATTACATCCGGCTTCTCTTGTAGGATTACAGCTTCTAATTTCGCGGCGTCGGAGATATCCAGATCTTTTTCTTGCGGCGCCGAATACTCAATATCATTTTCCGAAAAGTAGGTTATAAATTCCGTTGCCAGTTGCCCGCTTGAACCAATGATTAAAAATTTTTTACTCATTGCAGGTAAAATTATTATCACAATCTTTTAAGAACGGTAATTTTGAATCGCGCTCGGAGATACTTGGGCTCTTTACCGGCCATTTTATCTTTACTGTTTGGTCATCCCAGCGAAACCCTCTTTCATTTTCGGGGGAATAAACATTGGTGCAATAATAAGTTATGGTTGCCGTATCGGAGAGCACACAAAACCCGTGCGCGAAGCCTTCCGGGATATATAAAATCTTGAGATTCTCTTTAGACAATATCTCTCCAGCCCATTTGCCATAGGTTGGCGAATCTCGCCTGATATCAACGGCAACATCAAAAACCTCGCCTGATATCGCCTGCATTAATTTTCCCTGAGCCATTGGATTCTTTTGAAAATGCAGCCCCCTTAAAACATTTTTAGTTGAATGCGAATAATTTATCTGGGCAATCGGTTTTAAAATCCCCAACTTCGAGAAATCTGTTTGCTTGTAAATCTCGGAAAAGTAGCCGCGGCTATCAGGAAAAACCTTTGGTTCAACCAAAATTACCTCTGGTATCTCAAGTTTTTTAAATGTAAATGGCATATTTAACAGGTTTCCTTCAGGATATTCAAAAGGTACTCTCCGTAACTTGTATTAATTTGCTTTGATAATGTTTTAAGCTGCTTTGCGTCAATAAAACCTTTCCTGTATGCAATCTCTTCGATACAGCCGATTTTCAATCCCTGGCGCTCTTCAATGGTTTTAATAAAAATAGAAGAATCAATCAGGGAATCATAGGTTCCGGTGTCTAGCCAGGCATAGCCGCGGCCCAAAAGCGTAACCTTAAGCGCTTTTTTCTGTAAGTAAACGTTGTTAACATCGGTGATTTCCATCTCTCCTCTTTTAGAAGGCTTTATGGTTTTAGCGATTCTAACCACATCGTTGTCGTAAAAATACAATCCCGTAACGGCCCAGTTTGATTTTGGAGCTTTTGGTTTCTCATCAATAGAAATCGCCCTGCAAGTTTTATCAAACTCAACTACGCCGTATCTTTGAGGGTCTTTGACATAATAAGCAAATATTGTCGCACCTTTTTTATTCTCTGACGCGTCTTTTAATAATTCGGATAAGGATGTTCCAAAGAAAATATTATCCCCTAAAACCAGACAAACATTGTCTCGGCCGATAAACTTTTCACCAACGATAAAAGCGTCAGCCAAGCCTCTGGGTTCTTTCTGCTCGGCATAGGTTAAATTTATCCCATAATCTTTACCGTCACCAAATAAATCCTTAAATCTCGGAAGAGCTTCTGGGGTGGAAATAATCAAAATATCTCTTATTCCTGCCAGCATTAAAACTGACAAAGGATAATATATCATCGGCTTATTATAAACCGGCAATAACTGTTTACAGATACCCTTCGTAATAGGATAAAGCCGGGTTGCTCTTCCTCCCGCTAGAATTATTCCTCTCATAAATGTTTATGCCGCCTCCAACGGCGATGCAGCCCTGCACCTTGTCATATTATTCGCACCAACATTTTTTCTGACGCCTATGGCTTGAAAAAATACTGTGCTCATTGTAAGATACCTGTTTTGCAGACTTTAGCAAATTTTTTAGCACTTGCCCTTACAATTCTTTTATAGGTCTTGTAATTTATATCTACCAGGCCAAACCTCGGTTTAAACCCTTTATCCCACTCAAAATTGTCCAATAGTGACCAATAAAGATACCCGGTCACAATAACACCTTTTTTCATAGCAAGATGGATATATTTCAAATGATCGTGTATATATTTCCAGCGCTGAGTATCACTAGCAGTACAAATACCGTTTTCCGTTATCATGACTGGCAGGTCGTATTCTTTTAGCTCTAAAAGTATATCAAATAACCCCTTAGGGTAAATATCCCAGCCAAGAGAGTTTTTCTTAGCCCGATGGTGTTTAACGTCGCAAACATCCATCGCCACATTGCCGATTCCTAATTCTTTTATCGCGACCAGCTGCCGCGAATAATAGTTGATGCCAATAAAATCTAGAGGCTTGCGCCGCAAGATGTTATGCCGCATTATCCTCTCAAGAAAACCTAAATTATACACTTTATTCCGTAAATAAGCAATAACCCTATTCCTCGCACTCTGCGTGCAAGGGACAAAGGCCATTACGTTCTGGGCAATACTTACCGCAGGCTCAAAAAGCTTGTATTTCCTATAGATTTTATGTATCAGACGATAGGTATCAACATGCGCGTAAGCCAAGTTTTCCTCAACCTGGGCCGCCTTAATCATCGAGCGCTCCTGGGGCGGCCAGGCGCCAAAAATATAGGAATGAGATATATATATGGTAGGTTCGTTGATGGTAATCCAATAATGGACGTATTTTGACAAAGCCTTAACGACAAATTCTGAATAACGCAGAAAATACTTAAGAGAACGCGGATTTGTCCACCCTCCTTTTTTAGCAAACCAGATAGGGTTGGTAAAATGATGCAGAGTAACCACAGGCTCAAGGTTACGCTGTTTTAAAGCAAGGATAACGTCAATATAGTGTTGTAATTCTTTTTGGGAGAATTCCCCCTCTTTTGGCTCGATGCGACTCCATTCAATAGAGATACGGTGAGCGTTGTGGTTTAGATTTCTAGCTATATCAAAATCCTCTTCATAAAGCTCATAATGGCGACAGGCATTACCGGATTGGGTTTTAGCGCACCTTTTCTCCCATCGCCACCAATCGGCATTTTTGTTATTCCCTTCAACCTGATAAGAACTTGTTGCCGCACCCCAGAGAAAGCCTTTTGGGAATTTAATCATGATTATAATTATATCACAATATTTAGGTTACGAAAGATTCGCCATAAATATGTAGGGGCGGGGCTTGCCCCCGCCCATAATTTCGGTTATACGGGCGGCCTCAAGGGCCGCCCCTACATATTGTCCGTAACCTAAACTTGACTTAATGTCTGAAACCATATACATTAAACTTATGCCCTCGTTAATAAAACTTATTAAAAAGACCTACAAAATGGCGCATCCGCATGAACGCAAAATAGTAATGCACAATGCCGCTTCTTTGTCGCTATTGCAAATCGTAACCTACATCCTGCCGCTTATAATCGTGCCTTACCTCTTCAGGGTGCTTGGCGCGGAAAAATTCGGTTTAATTGCCTTTGCCCAGGCTTTTATCCAATATTTTATGATTCTTACGGATTATGGCTTCAGCATCAGCGCGACAAAAGAAATTTCTCTCTGCCAAAACGAATATGCCAAAGTCTGCAGAGCTTTTTCTTCGGTAATGATAGTAAAAGTAATTTTAAGTATTTTTAGTTTACTGATACTTGGAGCCTTGGTGTATTTTATACCTAAGTTCAGAAATGACTGGTTAGTTTATATTTTAAGCTTCGGCGCGGTCATCGGGAACACACTTTTTCCGGTCTGGTTTTTCCAGGGAAAAGAAAAAATGAAGTATATCACCAACTTAAACATTATCGGCGGGATAATTTTCGCGATCTTTATATTTTCTTATGTGAAAGGGCCGGGGGATTACCTTATGGTTCCTCTTCTAAACTCCTCTGTCTTTTTAATAACCGGCATAATGGGCCAATACATCGCCTTTAGGAGCTTTAAGGTAACCTTCAAATTCGAAGGATATAAAAATGTCCACCAACAGTTAAGGGCGGGTTGGGATGTTTTTATTTCAATCGCGGCAATAAACGCTTATACGAATACACGGGTATTTATTCTTGGCCTTCTTACCAACAATAACATCACGGGTTTTTATTCCATCGCGGAAAAGATTGCCAGCGCCTGCCAGACATTTCCTTTAAGTTCTTTTTCCCAGGCTATATTCCCCCGCTTAAGCAATATATTCCATAAAAATAAAATCAAAGCGTTTAGGCTGATGCAGCGTATACAACAGATTGCGATTTATATTTCGTTGATTTTTCTGCCGCTTATTTTTGTCTTCGCGGATTCAATTGTAAAATTGGTTTGCGGAAATACTTATCAAGAGGCAGTCTTGGTTTTAAGGCTTCTGCTTATCTCTGTATTTTTTGTTATTGCCAATGCCTTTCGCGTGCAGTTTTTGCTGGTTTGCGGAAAAACCCATATCTACGCGAGGATTCACGTAATTATGGCGATTATGGGCCTGCCTTTAATATTTCTTTTGGTTTACGCTTTTTCTTTTACGGGAGCGGCAATCGCGACAGTGATTATAGAAGCAGGAATATTTACTATCACCTATTTAACAGTAAGAAAACTAAAACTTACCTGAAATCAAACTCCGCATCTTAACAGGAAAAAATATATAAGCATCGCAAACAAGCCTAGCGGCACGCCAAATTTAGCCCATTCTGAGCTTTTTATCTTAAGTTTTCCGGCGGCAATAATATTCGGTATATTGCCGGGGATAAGCATACCGCCGGCAATCAATAACCCCAGAAGCGCTGACTTTATCTGCAGTAACCCCATACTCGGCCCAATTTCCGCGGCGGCAAGAGTCGCGTTATCGAGTACAGCCGAAAATGTATTCAGCCAGTAAAGCCCCTGATATGGCATTTTTGATATAAACGTATCAACTATGGGTTTGAAACCTCTTCCTAAAAAAATAAGCGCCATAATAAATATATATACCTTACCGGTTCGTACAAAGATTTTTTTCAAGTTTTCTCTTTTCTCGTCTCTTAAACCGCGGCCTTTTTCAATTTTAGCAGGAAGCAGTATATAGCCAAGAAAACCAAACGCTAGGATTCCGGGTAATGCATAACGCCACAAATGCCGGAACAAGAAAAAGAAATCAGCGTAAAACGGATCCCCTTTCAACTTCGCGATTGCGATAGTTGAAAGCGGCTCGCCGATGGGTGTTAATGCCGCGCCTAAGCCGATGGAGAAGCAAGTGAGTATAACCATCTGGATTTCATGTTTCCGGTTAAGTTTAAGGCAGGAAATTATCTCGACAAGCACAAGCGCTGCGATAATCGCGGTTATAACGCTTGATAAAAATCCAAGCATGACTATCATCAAAAAAGCAAAGAGCCTGATACCAATTGCATCAGCAATTTTATTCACATGGTGCGCAAGTGACTTTTGAAGAAACCTAAAAATTAATCCTGCTATAAAAACCGCGAGAGTTATCTTTATCGGCTCAATCAAAGCCTCCTCTATTAAATGCAGGCTCCATTGCGAAGCAACAGTAACCGCGAAGCAGCCCATAACAAAAAGAAAAAACTCTAAGTTCTCCTCGATTTCTTTTATTAAAAAAGGAACAAGCAAAATTACTGTTAATATACCGGATAAACCTGCAAAAATCATTTTAAATCACTCCTTTTAATAAATTCGAAATCAGAAATCATAATGCCCAAAACATTTTTACTGTTTTGGTCATTTGGATTTTTATTCATTTGTGATTTGTTTCGGCCCATTCGACTTCGCTCAGAGCCATCCTGAGCAAGTGAAACGCGTCGAAGGACGGATTTCGGATTTAAAAATACAACCCTAGGAAACCTTAACCTAAACTATTAATAGCGCAAATTAACTCACAAAGTTTGCCATAGTCATGGTAATTAAACTTCATCGCGATGCGAGGCGAATCAGGACATTCTCCTTTTTGGATTTCTTCCTCTGTCGCAGGCGAAAGATAGATTGTCCCGCTGGTTAGAATACTTTTAAATTTTTTATTTATAACCTTTAATGTTTCATCCGAAGGCGTTTTGTTTAACCTGAGCACGGTCAAACCTGAAGTATATCTTATTGAATGGTATATCCTATAAAAATCTTCTATATATTCGATGGCTTCGTCGGCACTTTTTGCAATACGAAAAAGGCTGAAATCTTCTTTTTTGATAAATCCATTCCCGACTAATTCCTTATCCGCGAATTTTTCCCATGTTCTCCAATATGTTGAACCCTCCGGCTCCATTAAAACTATCGGCCTGAGTTTGGATTTTCCTGTTTGCATCAAAGTAAGCGCCTCAAACCCCTCATCAAGAGTGCCGAAACCTCCCGGGAAAAGCACGGTCGCGTCGGTTTCTTTTATAAAAATCAGCTTTCTAGTAAAAAAATATTTAAAATTAATAAATTTTTCTTTTTCATCTATATACGGATTGGGTTTTTGTTCAAAAGGAAGGCGAATATTTAACGCGAAATCTTTTCCGCGGCCGGCGCCTTTGTTTCCTGCTTCCATAATTCCGGAACCGCCTCCGGTTACGACAAGATAGCCTTTTCCTGTTATTTTTTTTGCAAAGTCTTCAGCCATTTCGTATTCGCTTGAAGACCTTTTTGCTCTTGCTGAGCCAAAAATTGCGACTTTTTTTACATTTCTATAAGGAGAAAATATTTTAAAAGCGTATCTTAATTCCTTAAGTGCGTTATTTATAAGCTTAAGGTCGCCCCTGTCGCCTGATTCCTTCCCCAGTTTAGCAACAGTTGTAAGTATCTCCTTAAGTAAATGCTCAGCTCCGGGATAGGCAGAAAGCTCGGTGAGTTTATCGATTAAACTATCTATAGCTTTTTCTCCGACTTTATAATCCTTATATGCCTTTCTCATTTTTTAGGAAAGCCCTCCCCGCTGTTAAATAGCCGCCCATAACTTAATCCAGTAATAAAACCTTGAATGGTTCCGAAGATACTCTAATCCCGCCCGTAAAAGGAAAATCCATCTCCAATATCGCGAATAAAATTAAAGCTATCATTACTGAAAGTAAAACTGACATAAAAATCTGGGCTTTTAAATTTTCCGCTCCGAATAAAAAAGTAAAAGCGACAGTGCTAAGCCCGCCCGTAATCAATATGAACCACAACAATTGCTGAAGGCCATTTCTTGAATCCATAAGTCTTTGCCGCCGTAATTCCCTGAATGAGTTTAGCTTTCGCACAGACTCATCAAAAAATGACTGTTCGGTTAAATTTTTTGGTAAATAAGTTGTGTAATGCGTCCAGATGTTTCTTATTAACTTCTCGACTTCAGGACTCATCTTGCCCTGCTCCATTACTTTCCATTCTTTATCAACTACCGCCTGCCTGTATTCGCGTAATAAATCGACGACTTGATTGTGAAATTCAGGCGAAAAAGCTTCGGAATCACTGTAAATATCCGCAAGATAATTTGCCTCCAATTCCACATTGGCATTTGATTTATCAAAAGCTTGCCAGACATTAACTAATATAAAGGTTAAAAGTACTGCGTAAATTACGGCAAGCGCGCCAAGAATAGGGTCGGCTACGTCGTGATGAGCCCTCAGCCTGGCATGAGGAACAAAATAACGAACACCCAAAACCCCTACGATAGAAAATATTGCGCCGGCACCGACAATAATAAGGCATAAAACAGGTGACGGGATTTTAAAAATCGTAAATTGTAATGTTGACATTGCCTCCCCCAATTTATAGAAGCGGATTACTGCGGATATCCGCAGCTATTTTTTAATCGTCACTTTCTCTTCTTAACAGCTTAGAGAATATAAACCCGTAACTATGAAAAATAACGTTGATATAGTTTAAGCCGGACTTAAAAAGACGGAACTTGGAAGCCCCCATATCTTGAGTACGGCCGACCCAGGAAACCGGCGCTTCTTTTATATTATAACCGGCAATTATGGGTAATATCCCGGTTTCCGCATTCATAGAATAGCCTGATGCTTTCCATGGTAAAGTTTTAAAAATTACTGCTTTATATAATTTAAAATTATTGGTAAGGTCTTGCTGTTTAATTATGAACAAAATTTTTACAATAAAATGAAACAACCGGTTCATAATTTTTTTATCGAGCGGATAATTAATAAGTTTGCCTCCGGCTACAAAACGCGAACCAATAACACCATCACAGCCTCCATCAATTTTATCAATCAGGCCTCTCACCTCTTTAATGTTTTCAATAAAATCTGAATCCATAGATAAAATATATTCCGCTTGAGCACTTACACTGCGATAACCATCCTTGAGCGCCCGGCCCACTCCACAGGGGGAAGTCCTTTTTACAAGCTTTACTTTATTATTTTTTACCATACAGGAATCGACGATGGAAGCTGTCCGGTCGCCTGAGGCATCATCAACCACAACAATCTCAAAGATTTCGTCGGGATAAGCGCTAAGCATGCCCATAACCATTTGTTCAATAGTCTGCTCTTCGTTATGCGCGATTAAAACAACTGAAAGTGTTTGTTTTTTCATAAATTCTTTACAAGAACGGATGCAAACAGATGGTTACGGATGTCGCGGATAAAATCATCCGTTTGCATCCGTAACAATCCGTGACATCCGTGCTGAAAAAATCATCAAAAATACCATTTTTGCCCATAAGATAAATGTCGCCCAAAAAATAGCTGAGTAATATTTAAAAAAGTGAACTCCGATAAGACAAATCGATAAAAACAAAATAGAAATCGAAATGATCAAAGCTCTTTTTCGCAGAGGCGAAGCCTCAGGATAACCCAGATAATTAAATACTATAAAATATATTACAAACAAATAAGCCCAGGTGTAGTATATGCAATATTGCGGCATAACTAACGCGAGGATAAGAAACACTCCTATGGCAAGGCCGTCTAATTTTTCATTTTTTCTAGCTCTGAATACGGCTATACAGGAGAATAAAAGCATTAGATATGAAAATACCCGGATAATAATATGCACGGCTTGCGGAGAAATAAGATATTTGAAATCACCGGTCTTTCCGGTAACAAATATTCTGCCGATTGCGCTTGGAAGAGATTGGCTGCTCACCCTTAAATCAACATAACTGGCGTAAGAAGTTGTGACGGAAAACGGCGCGATACTTAAGCGGAACCACTCTTTAAGCAAATATAAATTAAACTCTATGCCAAAGAAAAGTGATGGAATTATAAAAAATATTATAATGGCTCCCAATAGAAAATGAATTATATACCTGCCTTTGCTTTTTATCAGAAAATATAAAACGAAAAAAGCCAAAGGCACATAAACCGTTATCGCGATGCTAAATACGATCGCCGATAACAACCATTGCCGTTTTTTAAATAACATGAACGCGATAAGTAGAAAGAAAAGTGCCGGCAATTTATTCTGACTATTCGATAACTCATAGCCGATAAGAGGCAGAGCCAAAAGTATGCCGATTTTAAGATTTCGTATTGCTGTTCCCCTTGAAGAAGACGGGATAAGCTTAAGAAGTAATTTAGCACTGAAACAAAGCGCCAGGAGTTCAAAAAAATACCAGGCGAAAACAGAAGGCTTAATGTTTTCGAAATCAAGATTGGACGGGTTAACCATTTTCGCCTTAAACAAAAACGGATATTCGAGTATGGTTATGCCGGGAGCATAACGAAAAATAGTCCGGTTAGGGTCACTTGGGTTTTCGTAAGGGGATTTTTTCTGCAATACCTGCTCTACACCGAATAAACCGACTTTTAAATCCCTGCCATCTCGATGGGCAAGGGTAAATGCCATGGCAATAATAAAGATGGAAACTATTACCCAGAAAATGGTATCAAATTTAGTGAGTTTCAAAAACATAGAATTATGTCTTTAGGTTAATCAAGGTTAATCGATGTTAATCTAGGTTAATCAATGTTGCCTAAAGATTTAAAACTGCGATTTATATTACCCGCAACCTCGGTCAACCTAGTTTAACCTTGTGTAACCTTGGTTAACATAGTCTGTAGCCGGCCTATGAATGGGTTACTCCACGAACTATATCATCAATTATACTATATCTATCATAAGTAAGCTCCCAATCCGGATAGTGCGCTTGAAATTTGGAAACATCAGATATCCACCACTTGTGATCCCCTATCCTATTTGTATCAACATACTCATAGTTTAGTTTTTTTCCGCATGCCTTCTCGCAAATTTCAATCGCTTCCAGAACAGAAACGCTGGCAATACGCGTTCCTCCGATATTATAAATCTCTCCGCAACGCGGACTTTTATAAAAAGAGTAGAAAGCGTTCGTTAAATCAAAAGAATGGATATTGTCACGTACTTGTTTTCCCTTATAACCGTAAATAGTATATTTTTCACCGGAAACACAGCACTTAACAAGATAAGACAAAAACCCGTGAAGCTTTGCGCCTGAATGATACGCTCCGGTAATACAGCCGGCGCGAAATACCGCGCAATTTAGCCCAAAATACCTGCCGTATTCCTGAACAAGAATATCCGCGGATAGTTTTGAAGCGCCGAATAAACTATGAAGACAGTTATCAATACTCAACGATTCATCTATACCTTTATAGTAAGTATGTTCTTTAGGTAAGTCGTATCTTTTTTCAAGTTCAACCAACGGAAGCCGGTTTGGGTTATCGCCGTAAACCTTATTTGTAGAAGTATAAACAAAGACTGTTTTTGGGGCAAGCCTTCTTGCGCTTTCCAATAAAATATGCGTGCCTATGGCATTAACGCCGAAATCAACATAAGGATCCTGCGCTGCCCAATCATGTGACGGCTGTGCCGCAGTATGGATAATCAAATCAAACTTGTATTTGGCAATTAAATTTTCTATGGCGGTTTTATCGCGGATATCTATATCGTGATGCGTGTAGCTGGGTACTGTCTCTAAAAGTAATTTCTTGTTCC
>JBAZGZ010000021.1:0-1283 GCA_041652615.1 Candidatus Omnitrophota bacterium
TTTATATAGCTTTAAATTATAAAAAAATTATATGCAAAAAACAAAAACAAAAAAAGTCAGTGTGGATTTTGATACTTTAAAACGGGTTATAGATTATTTAGAACCAGAAGAGAAACGTCATTACGAAGAATTTGAGGTTAGACCTCGTTGGCATATATGGCTTTCTGTTAAAAAGCTTAAAAAAGAGATTGAAGGCAATACCAAAAATATGAAATAAAATGAATTTATATCTTTCTTCCAAAGCCGCCCGTGGCTACAAGAGTCCTTCTCAGAAAATGAGGGTTATCACAGAGTCTTGGGTTAATTCTCAAATTTATTGCCCATCGTGTGGAATTAGCATTACTAAATATGGTAATAACAAACCAGTTGCTGATTTCTATTGTGCGAATTGTCGAGAGGAATTTGAATTAAAAAGCAAAAAAAATGAATTAGGTAATAAAATAGTAGATGGTGCCTACCGGACAATGATAGAACGTCTAGAAAGTGATAATAATCCTAATTTTTTTCTGCTTAATTATGCCCCCAGAAATTTAGAAATTGTTAATTTTTTTATTATACCAAAGCATTTTTTTCTTCCTGAAATTATTGAACGAAGAAAACCGCTTTCAGATACTGCTCGTCGAGCTGGATGGATTGGTTGCAATATTCTATTAAAGGGAATTCCAGCGAGCGGAAGAATTTTTTATATAAAAAATGGAAAACCAGAAAAGAAAGCAGATATTCTTAAAAACTGGAGTAAAACCCTATTTTTGAGAGAATCAAAAAATACCGAGTTAAAAGGTTGGATAATGGATGTGATGAATTGCATCGATATGTTTAAGAAAGAATTTTCGTTGCAAGAGATATATAATTTTAAAAACCAGTTAAGCAGCAAACATCCAAATAACAAACATATTGAAGATAAAATCAGGCAACAATTACAGTTTTTGCGTGATAAAGGTTATGTGGAATTTCTAGGTAAAGGACGATATAGAAGAGCTTAGAGATAAATTAGGAAGAAATATCTATTTTAGAAGATAGATAGCGGTATTACTATAAAATTAATATGTTAGTATTCGTTGATGAATCCGGAGATCCCGGATTAAAACTTGAAGACGGAGCAAGCCGGTATTTTATTATAGGTGTTATTTGGTTTGAAGATCATGATGAAGCAAATGCCTGTGACCAGAGAATTAGCCTATTAAGACGCGAACTAGGATATGGGGCGGATTTTGAATTTCATTTTAGTCACAATTCTAAACGGCAAAGATTAGCTTTTCTGCAGGCAGTAAGTCCTTATGATT
>JBAZGZ010000021.1:1293-13552 GCA_041652615.1 Candidatus Omnitrophota bacterium
CTTATGATTTCTTTTACGCTGGCATTGTCCTTAATAAAACTCCTGAAAAATTATGGGGAGACGGTTTTAGAAATAAGGAATCTTTATATAAATATGCCAGTAAATTGGTGTTTGAGAACATAAAACCCTATTTAGAGCAGGCCGTTGTTGTTATTGACGAAAGTGGGAAAAAAGAATTTCGTTCGCAACTTGCAAAGTATTTACGTACCAAGGTGGAGATAGATCATAAAATGGTACGTAAAATTAAGATGCAGGATTCAAAGACAAATAATTTACTACAATTAGCTGATTATGTTTGTAGTGTGATCAGCCGTAAAGAGCAAGGTAAGCCAGACGCATGTGAGTATAGAAACTTTATCAGCAAGAAAGAAATATATGTGCAGGTATGGCCAAAATAAGAAAGCCTGTCTTGCGACAGGCTTATGAAGGCGTCCTGAATTTCTATCCCCGTTAGGGGAACGCACACCATTAAGGTGACAGTTCGAAACTCAGGCGATTCCACTTAAATATTACCATATTGGCATAACGGTTGTCAAATGAATTTTAAGAGCGATAAAATAGGTAAAAACCTTAAGAATAAAGGTGTTATTCCACTATGAAAAAAATCATTCTTCCCATTTTACTCTTCATCTCCTCAATTTCAATTTCTCTTGCGGAAAACTCAATGCCGGAGAAAATAATTGAGGCGCAGGTTGGGCAGGAGTTTACGATTACATTGGATTCCAATGCGACTACCGGGTTTCAGTGGCAATTTAAAGAGCCGCTGGATGAAGCTATGTTCCAACTGATAAGTTTAGACTATGTGGTGGACGAAAAAAATCTTGTCGGTTCAGGCGGAAGACAAATCTGGGTTTTAAAAGCGCTTAAAAGCGGAGAGGCAAATATTTCTTTTAAGTACGTGCGGTCGTGGGAAAAAGATATTCCGCCGGAAAAAGAAGCGTCATTTTTGATCATTAGTTCAAAGTAATAATTGCTATAAGATTTGTTAAGGGGTTCCAATGATTAGAAAATGATTAGGGTGATCACAGTTTAAATCACTGTAATCATTCCCATAATCACCGGAACCCCTTTAAAAAAAGGAGTCAGTCCATGAAAGCTGTCAAAGTCATTGGGGTTTTGTTTTTTGTTTACGCGATTATTACGATTATCGGCATGGTTTTAGATAATAATTCTTTTTGGATGGTTTATAATATTGTTACCTTAGTTTTCTCAATCCCAAGTGGAATTGTATTATTAAAACAAAAGTAACAATTATTTTCCGCAAATCTAAATTCCATCATTCTCGGGGCGTAAACAAGGAGAGAAAAATTTCATGGGATTAATATCGCTTTTATTCAGTAACCCGGCATTATTTTTTATACTGGCCATTTCACTGCTTTATTCTGTCATTGCCCATGAAGTTGCCCATGGATGGGTTGCACATCTTTTTGGGGATGATACAGCAAAGTATGCCGGCCGCTTAACGCTTAATCCAATTTCACATATTGACCCTTTGGGGGCAATCATGCTTTTACTCGTCGGCTTTGGCTGGGCAAAACCCGTTCCGGTTAATTTTAATCGTTTAAAAAATTATCGCGTCGGCCTGGTTGCGGTTTCTTTGGCTGGCTGTTTAGCAAATATACTTATCGCAACTATCGCGATATTTGCTTTACAGTTTCCTGCCGTAAACACAAATAGCGCGCTTGTGTTGATTCTTTCAATTCTTGCCAGAATAAATATTATTCTTGGCGCTTTTAATCTAATCCCCATACCGCCGCTTGACGGCTCAAAGATCCTCATGGGATTTCTTTCTTATTCCGGCCAGCTGGCTATGGCGCGCCTTGAGCGGTACGGATTTTTTATAATCATTATCTTGCTTTATACCGGCATGCTTAATCCCGTCATAACTTTTATGCAGAATTTGATTTACGCGGTGATTTATCTCTTGTTCGGATTATTTAAATAAGAACAATCCATTGATATAAATTAAATTAAAAGGAGGTATCTATATGGAAAATTCAGCCCTACTTGCCAGGTTTATCGGCCCGTATATTATTGTGATTGCGACAGGCCTTTTATTTAATCAAAAAAGGTTCCGGCAGATAATGGAGGATTTTTCCAAAAACCCTGCTTTAATTTTTGTGACCGGGCTGCTTACTTTTGTTGTTGGCCTGGCGATTGTGTTGTCCCATAACATATGGTCGGGAGATTGGCGCCTGATAATAACACTTTTTGGCTGGATCGCGCTCATCAAAGGGGCCTGGCTTATTATTTTACCCGGCGCACTTGATAAAACTATGAAACTATACACAGAGAACTTTAAGTTTGTGCTTATTCCGTGGTCTGTAATGCTTTTGCTGGGTATTTTTCTAACCGTTAAAGGTTACATTCAATAATGACCAATTCCAAACTGTCCTTAACAGGGGGGTAAGATGAAAAAAATTGCAGGAATTTTAATCGTTATTGTTATGGCTTTATTTTTAAACGGCTGCGGCCGCGGCCAGTCAGCTTCGATTGAGCCGGAGCTTTCCAGGATTTTAAAGAGCGATTGGCAGGCGTATAAAAAAGATAAGCCGAATTTTAACGGCGGCCTGGCGATGCAGATACTTTCACCCAAAGGAGATTATTTTATCTCAACTGACCCGGGAGATGTTACTAAGGCCTATCATTTTCGTATTGCCAGCGTGACTAAAACCTTTACCGCCGCGGGGATTATGCTGCTTGCGCAAAAAGGCTTGCTTAACATTGATGATAAGATTACGGATAATATCCCCGGCAAAGACATCCCTTATCTGCCGGATACATTTGATTATGATATCCCTTATAAAAAAGATATTACCATCCGGATGCTTCTGATGCATCGAGCAGGCATATTCGATATTACAAACAATAATATCCCGGATAATGAGTTTTCTAAAGACCAGGCCTACGTCGGAAGGAGTTATCTTGATTATGTGGAGGAGAAAGACAGGAATCATACTTTTACCTTTGACGAATTAGTCGGCGTTAACGCGCGAAATCACTTATATTTTTTTAAACCCGGGACAACTTACCATTATTCTGATACCGGATATTCAATGCTTGGTGCGATCATCGAGAGAGTTTCCGGAAAATCATATGCTGATTTTATTAAAGAGGAATTATTGGTGCCAAACGGCCTTCTTGATACCAGTCTTCCCTGGAATGGCTCTGACCAGGCTATGCCTACGCCTTATGCAAAAGGTTATGTCTGGGCAAATGGAAAGATTGAAGAAGTAACCGAATCAAATATGTCGCCGCATGTTGCCGAAGGAAATATGATCAGTACCCCCAAAGATTTATCTGCCTGGTGCAGTAAATTATTCAAAGGCCAAGCCGGGCTTAATAAAAATACAGTTGAGTTGATGAAGGCAGGATTAAAGCGGGATGACGGCACAGAATCTACTTATGGCCTGGGCATTGGATATTCTCCGGATGCCGGTTACGGACACGCCGGAGCCCATGAGGGATATCTGACGCTTATGAATTATGATCCGCAAACAGATACCGCTTATGTTGTTTTTGCCGATATCTGGAATTTGCAAAACGGACTGGATTCTATCATGACAGAGTTAAAGGTCATGACAGAAATCGCTAACAAGATTTTAAAAAAGGTAGAAGCTGTCCCTGATAGAAAATAACGCGAAGCGAAAAGCCTAAAATAACACCTTGACTTTAATAGGACATATGGTATATTCTAATTGTCAGAATGATTAGGTCAAATGTCCTAGTGCAAAACAGGGGTCAAATGAAGGTTTTTAGGCTAAATGATAAGGAAAAACTAGAGAAAATACTTAAAAGTACAGGGGTTTCTCGTTCAGAGCTTGCCCGTCAGCTTGAGGTAAGTTATAAAACAATCTACCGTTGGCTGGATAAAGCGATTAAGCCGCATTCGCGCCAATCCAAAGACATAGACCAGCTATTTAAGAAGTATGTTGATTTGCGTGAAGCGGTGCTATCTTTGCACGCAAGCGTTAAAGACCCTGTAAAATTTCTTAAAGAGAACAAAGGGCTGCGTGAAAAGTTCTTTCTTGAAATGACTTATAACTCCAACGCCATAGAAGGCAGCCGTATGACGGTTAAAGAAACCGAACTTGCCTTTGAAGGAAAAAAAGTCAGGGGTAAAGAGCTCTTTGAAGTACTTGAAGCGGTCAACCACAAGAATGCTTTGGCTTTTTTATTGGAAACTATAAAACCGAATTTTAAAATAACCGAAGAATATATTCTTAAATTGCATTCGATAGTAATGTATAATTTTAATAATAAACTGCCCGGAAAATATCGCACCGGTCATGTCAATCTGACTAATACCGAAAAAGAATTGCCCTCTGCGCAGGAAGTACCGCTAATGATGGGTAAGCTGCTCAAAAACATAAACAATTACGGTAAAGACCCAATCGGAAAAATTGCTCTTGATCATTATGAATTCGAAGCAATTCATCCGTTCTTTGATGGAAACGGCAGGGTAGGCCGCCTTCTTGTTGTAACGCAAGCCTTAAGCAAAGGGTTTGCTCCGGCAATAATACGCGTCGATGACAGGTATAATTATTACATGGCCCTGGGTAAAGCTGATTTCGGCGATTATAAAAATATTATTCAAATGATTTGCGATAGTATAATTGGAGGGTATAATTTATTTTAGTGGAGCCCTTCGGACTAAAATCCGAGGCTCACCTTAAGCAGAAATCCTAAAGATAAAGCCCGGGGTATCTAGCGCAGGATTAAAACATAACACAAAGGAGTAAAACATGAAAAAGAAATCAAAGTCTGATACGGAAGTACTTGAGTTTATCGCTAAAATACACCAACAACTTGCTTTATTAGACAAAAAGGTTGACGCGCTCATTGCCAAGATTGTGACTACGCCAAAGCCAATCGAAGTTGCAAAACCCTTTATTCCTCCGAAACCTTTTCAACAGCAGTCCAATGCCCACGCTCAAGCGCAAAGGCAAAACGATCGTTTCAGAGAAAGAATTATGCATAAGGCAATCTGTGCGGATTGTAGAAAACCATGCGAAGTTCCTTTTCGGCCAAGCGGCGATCGCCCGGTATATTGCCAGGAGTGTTTTTCGCGCCGTAAAACCCCGAACCCTTTTAAGCCGAATATCAATAATAGTTCCAAACAAATTGCTCCTGTTCAAACAGCCCCGATCGATAGATTGCAGGCTACTGACAAGAAAAAATCTGCCGCTAATAAAAAACCTGTTTCTAAAAAGCCAAAAAAAGGTAAATGAACCATTCGGCAGATGATGCTTAAAAAGTCATTGCTATTTGTCTGGTTGATGATAGTATTCTTGGCCGCTTGCGCTGATAATACCCCTGTAACCGGTGTATATCCTAAAACCGGTTTGGCTTCCTGGTACTTGGCTAGAATCACTGCTACAGGCGAGAAATTTGATCCTGACGATCTAACCTGCGCCATGCGCAAAACTGATTTCAATAAGCGCTATAAAGTCTGTAACCTGGCTAATAATAAATGCGTAGTTGTCAGACATAATAATTTCGGCCCTGCTAAATATCTCTATGATCAGGGCAGGATTATTGATTTAAGCAAAGCCGCGTTTTCCCGGATCGCGGGCTTGGAAGAAGGAGTAATTAAGGTTATAATAGGAGAAGAATGAGGCCAAAGAATGATTACGAACATTTAGAGGACGAAGTAGAGCAGGGCGTTTTTAAAGATGGCCAGGAGGTAGACATTGTTGTTTACGGCTTTACTGACCTTGGCGTAAAAGTCGCGATTAATGATACTTACGCCGGCCTGGTTTATAAAAATGAAATTTTTGAAGAACTGCATTCCGGACAGAAACGCAAAGCCTATATAAAATGCATAAGAGAGGATGGTAAAATCGATGTTTCTTTATACCCGGCGGAAGGGAAACGCGTTTCAGCTGCTACCGAGAAAATCCTTTCTATGTTTAAAGAATTAGGCGGGAAACTGCCATTTAACGATAAGACCCCTCCAGAAGACATTAAAAAGCATTTTCAAATGAGCAAAAAAGTATTTAAAAAAGCCATTGGAGTCCTCTATAAACAGCGTATAATAAGAATTACGGATAAGGGAATTGAATTTGTTGCTAAGAAGAGTATTTATTAGTATTGCCCGCGTGCTTAAGAAGAGGCAGTACGCACTATTAATTTTCCGTGCCATGTTGGCTTGGAAAAATGATGTGCAAGGTTAAATGGGGGTTCTATATGCATTCAGGAAAGATTAAGAAGTTGGTTCGCGAAAGAGGCTTTGGTTTTATCAGTGATACTGATGGTACTGAAGTGTTCTTCCACAAGAATAGCCTTGTGGGTGTTGAGTTTGACGCTTTGAACGGAACTGAAGATGTTCAATTTGAAGTTGAGAAGTCTCCAAAAGGCGCAAAAGCGGTTAACGTAAGCCTTTTGAACAAATAATCTCGAACAACAAAGTGATCTCACGCTAGTTAGTCTCTTCAAGTTTTCACAAACTGCAAGGTCAAATCTTGTCCGCTGATAAGCGGTCCGCCTTTTAGTGTTCACGATGCGCAAGCATTTGAACCTGGAGGCGGAGAGTGTGAAATCAAATCCCTCTCCCTGTAGGTTTGGAACATTTATAAGGGGCGTCGCCCTTTGGTTTCCAGAATGATTAAAACGAAACTACCACTCATTTGTCTGCTAAGTGTTTTGATCTCAAGCGGGTGCATAACCGGCCACAAAAGGCACAAGGATTATGTTTTCCCCGGAAAATACAAAAATAAAATTATCGCTGAAAATAGATTTGAGGTTTCATTCATAGCGAATAAATCTATCGACGAGCAAAAGGCAAAGTTTTTCGCCTTATTAAAATGCGCGACAATTACTCTGGAAAATGGATATAAATATCTTTTAGTTTCCGAGCAAACTACCGAAAGAAAATTTTTTAGTTCCAGGCCAACGGTGATACTGAAGATTGTTTGTTTCATTGATATGCCGCAAATAACCGAGGAAGACATCTACAACGCAGAACAGCTTAAGGCTTACATTGAGGCAAGGTATAATATTAAAGATTCCAGGGATATTAGTCACCGGACTGTTAAATAACTATTTTTCGCCCCGGAGGCGGAAAATGGTTGCAACTTATTCATATGAAATTTTCCGGAAAACAAATAATAAAATTATTAATGACGATCTTATTCTTTGCCTGCATGCTTTACGCTAATTTTTACGCCGTAAGGAGAATGTCAAGCTATGGCATGGAATTGTATTTTTACGATAAACTTGCCGTTGCTCATGATATCGGCGGCCAATATGGTATGAGGCAGGAACTTAAAAACATAATTACCTCGGAAAAGTTCCCCAAAGAATTAGCTCTGGCAAAAGCTTTTGAAGGCCATTTGCAAAATTTAAAAGACCCTGCGGCATATGTTGATGCTAAGGTCAAGCACAGTAAAACCAGGCTTTTATTTATCAGAAATTTACGCACCACAGCAATCGTTTTGATGTTCCTTCTTTTTATCTGGCGGATGGTTGTTAACTTTTCAACCCGTTTTAAACAAAAAACAAAAGCTATAAGCTAAATCCTATCCCGGAGGCAGAAGATTATTAAAAATATAAACAAGTATCCTGCTTTACAAAAAGGCGTAAAATTTTAAGTTCTTTTGGCGAAGAAAATTACATAGCCCAACAGGACACCCTGTTGGTGGATGAATTATCATTAAGGAGCAGGCTAGATTGGAAGTTAAAATTATACGCAGCCGGAAAAGATTGCGTACGGTAAGCGCGAGACTGGTCAATGATTGCCTGGTGGTTAGCGCGCCGCTTGCGCTTTCAGAAACTCATCTTGAAAAAATAGTCTCCGGTTTCAAATTAAAATTTGAAAAAAAGCGGATAAAAGATGAGTTGAATAAAAATCAGCCGCTTTCCGAAATTGCCAATCTCCTCAACGAAAAATATTTCAAGAACCGGCTAAAAATAAACTCCATAGAATACGTTAGCGGCCAAAACAGTAAATATGGCTGCTGTAATCATCGGACCGGAGATATCCGCGTGTCGCACAAGGTAGGCTTAATGCCGGCCTGGGTAAGAGATTATGTTTTGATCCATGAGATGGCGCATTTGATCGTGCCTAATCACAGCAAAGCTTTTTGGGATATTGTGTATTGTTATAAATTGGCTGAAAGAGCCCGCGGCTATCTTATGGCCGCCGGGATTAATGTAGAATAGAAGCGGATGTCCGCGGATATTTACGCGGATAAACGCCAGCGACTTAGCGTGCGTAAATCCGCGTCAACATCCGCGGCTATCCGCATCTATATTTAGGGAGGGTTAAACTATGAAAGTTCTTATAGCGGCAGTTAGTGAACACGCCTGGGTAGAAAACGGATGTTTATCCTTATGCCGGACATTTGACGGTGTGAGTGCGAATAAATTTCCCTACACACTACCAAGGATGAGCGTTGCTCTAAGGTTATCAATCGGCAGATCAGAAGTAGGGGAACATAAAGTAAATATTTCCCTGGTTGATTCCGATGGAAAAAAATTAATGGACGGCAACATAAATATCAATTTTCAACCGCCTAAAGATTCTGCTCCGGAGTCATCTTCTTCTTTCGCCTTAAACGGGCAAAATATTATTTTTCCCAAGCCCGGTGATTATGTGGTTAATATACTCGTCGATGGAAAACTTGAGTCTAGCGTACCGATTTATGTAAGGGAAGGTAAAAGCCGCGGCAACGCGGATATGCCCGACAGCATTTAACCGGTTTTTCTAACTGCCGCTTATTGTTCTTGCAGCGCGGCTCGCGCAAGGTCGCGCAGTTTAGCAAAATCTCCCGGTTGGAAATTAGTTGTTTCTATCGCGGGAAGAATTGTTAATTTAGCGGATGTCCGTGTGGTAAATGCCCAGCTGCCTCTTGGTATGGCTGTGCCGGAGCCTTCAAATAGTATCGGTAATATTGGAACGCGTTCTTTTATCGCTAGTTTAAACGCCCCATTGTTAAAATCTCCCATTTCATCTGTTCTTGAGCGTGTTCCTTCCGGAAAAAATAAAACTGACATCCCGTTTCTGAGCCAATATGCGGCTTCCCGGTAAATTTTTTTAATGCTGCCGAAATTTCCCCTTTCTAATTTTATATGTTTGGCAAGTGACATTGACCAGCCGACAAAAGGTACTTTAAATAAACTTTTCTTGGCAACCCACTTAAATTGCGTTTTTATCTGATAGGCGAGTACGATATCGGCAAGGCTCTGGTGATTGGCTACTATTATATAGGTACGTTTTTTATCGATATTTTCTTTACCGCTTATTTCAAATGTCCAATAAGGATTTAGTTTTATTGCCAGGTCTGACCACCAAAAACATTGAGCGTGGGCTACGGTGCGTTTTTTATCAAATGGGTAAAGAATGATGGTAAAGAAGAGCATTGCGAAATAGAGGAGAATTGTGAGTATAGAGATGATGATCCAGATGATCAATGACAAGATATTTTTTTTCATTGGTAAATATAATAAAAGACAATGCGGAAATTGTCAAGCAATACAGACTAAATTTACTATCTTGATATGGTTAAGGTAATTCTATCAGTCAATTTTAGGTTACGAAAGTTACGAATGTTACGTAGGCCAACAGGCCACCCTGTTGGGTAGGTTACGAAGGTTGTAATAAACCACGAGGTTCAAATGTAACATCCGTAACCTACGTAACCTGAATCTATGCAATTATCCCTAACAAGAGGGCTCTTTCTGCCATAAAATAGTTGTTGATTTATTCGCGGTTTTTATTATAATAATCTTTCGTTAACGATGGATTTTTTGAAGCTGCCAAAGCAGTAAATCCAGCCCATCCTGCGTTAAAGCAGGATGTATTTGGATGGGCCGGATAAACCCCCGGTAGATTTTACTTTAATCCAGTAAAAACCTAGTTCTAGCGGGAAAGAGATAATCACAGGCAGAATTATCTGTGTTGCTTGTGTTTTATCCGTAACTATAGGTGTATTTGGAGGTAATCTAAAATGGCAAGAGTAATAAAACAAGAAAAACAAAGAAACATAGGCATTATGGCTCATATTGACGCCGGTAAGACCACGCTTACGGAGAGAATTCTCTATTATACCGGCCGTTCGCATAAAATTGGCGAGGTTCATGACGGTGAAGCAACCATGGATTGGATGAAGCAGGAACGCGAACGTGGTATTACCATTTGCGCCGCGGCAACAACCTGTTTTTGGAAAGATTGCAGGATCAATATTATTGATACCCCGGGCCACGTTGATTTTACCGTTGAGGTAGAAAGAAGCCTTCGTGTTCTTGACGGCGCGATAGCGGTTTTTTGCGGAGTCGGAGGAGTCGAACCTCAATCAGAAACAGTTTGGCACCAGTCAGAAAAATATAACGTTCCAAAAATAGCTTTTGTAAACAAGATGGACCGCGTGGGCGCGGATTTTTACGACGTGCTCAGGGCAATCGAAAAAGATTTAGGCGCTAACGCCATCCCGATGGTAATTCCTATCGGCGCGGAAGATAAATTTCGCGGCCTGATTGATCTTATGGAAATGAAAGCCTATATTTTTGATGAAACTTCCAAGGATAACGAATATATAGTGGAATCCATACCCGAGGATTTATTGGAAACTGCTAAAAAGTATCACCACATCATGGTTGAGAAAGCGGTTGAGTTAGATGACACTCTGATGGAGAAGTATCTCGAATCAGAAGATAAAATCACACAATCGGACTTAATTGCCGCGATTCGTAAAGGAACAATTGCCAATAAAGTTGTTCCTGTTTTGTGTGGCACAGCATTCAAAAATAAAGGCGTAAGAAAATTGCTTGATGCGGTTGCTTTGTATCTGCCATCGCCGATTGATCTGCCGCCGGTTAAAGGAACAGATCCAAGAGATCCGGAAACAATTATAGAAAGAAAACCTAACGATGATGAACCGTTTTCCGCTTTAGCGTTTAAGGTGCAGTCGGATCCGCATATGGGAAAACTTGTGTATTTCAGGGTATATTCCGGAACGCTTAATGCCGGCACCTATGTTTATAATTCGACTAAGGATAGTAAAGAACGAATCTCGAGAATTTTACAGATGCACGCAAATGAGCGTGAGAATAGAGAAGATATTTTCGCCGGCGATATTGCCGCAGCCATTGGCCTTGATAGTACGGTAACAGGAGATACACTTTGTGACCTGGAAGAACCCGTACTGCTTGAAGCCATAGAATTTCCCGCTCCGGTTGTGTCTATTAGTGTTCAGCCCGGTACTCGCGCCGAACAGGATAAACTTTCCAAAGGTATTATAAAACTTGCCGAAGAAGATCCGACATTTACCGTTCATGTTGACGATGAGACCTTGGAGACTATTCTTTCCGGCATGGGCGAGCTTCATTTGGAAATCATTGTTGACAGGCTCAAACATGAATTTGGGGTTGAAGCCGTTGTCGGCCAGCCAAGGGTTGCTTACAAAGAAACAATATTAAATACCGCGACCGAAGAATATAAGCATATAAAACAATCAGGTGGACGCGGACAATACGGCCATGTTGAATTTGAAATCTCGCCAGCTGACCCCGGACAGGGTTTTGAATTTGATAACGCTATCGTTGGCGGCGCCATACCTAAAGAATACATCCCGGCCGTTGAAAAAGGCGTAATCGAAGCTTTAAAGAAAGGCGCTCTCGCGGGTTTTCCTGTAGTTGATGTAAAGGTGAGCCTCGTGGATGGATCCTATCATGATGTTGATTCTTCCGAAATTGCTTTTAAAATAGCGGCCATTGAATGTTTTAAAGAAGCTTTCAGAAAAGCAATGCCGGTTTTACTTGAACCTTGTGTTTCGCTTGAGGTTGTTACTCCGGAAGAATATGTTGGTAACATTGTCGGTAATTTGTGTTCACGTAGAGGCAAGGTTCATGGTATTGCCGCGGGCAAAATTGGGCAGCAGATTATTTCCGCGGAAGCCCCGCTTGCAGAACTTTTTGGATATGCGACAACCTTACGTTCGCTTTCAAGCGGACGCGCCGTATACTCGATGCATTTTGAAAAATACGTTGAAGTCCCTTCTGCTATTTCAGAAAAAATAATTGAAGACGAAAAAGAAAGGCAGTTGCAGAAGAGAAAATAATTAATATAAATTTTCCGCTAAAATTTACCCTCGCATCGAACCAGACATTAATAGATTTATCTGTAGGGAACGGTTTAAAACCGTTCCCTACAGGGAAAATATTTCAATTAAATCTGATTCTGATATAATAACAATCACATGCGAATCATCGATATTCTAAAAACCCACGATAAAGGCGTATCTTTTGAATTCTTTCCTCC
>JBAZGZ010000022.1:0-11178 GCA_041652615.1 Candidatus Omnitrophota bacterium
GGTTATTAAATAAAATACATTCTTAAAGCAAGCAATAGGGAGACGGCCGCAGCTGTTTTAAGATTGCAGCCGCCCCCTATATTGATTTTAATAGGATATTTTTTTACCGCATCTGTCGCAGACTACGATTTCGTCATCCTCGAAATCATATTCCGTAAGCGGTATTACATCCTCTAAATCATCTCCGACGCAGTCGGGGCATGAAAGTTCATCGCCAGTGGAGTAAGGTATAGAGTAGGCGATGACATCTTCTTTTTTAATTATGGCCATAATTTTATTTAGTAATTAATAAAATGCGGTCATAAAGCTGTCTTTTTAAAAAGCGGTCATAGAGTTATGAATGACATACTGACATCTTTTTTCTTCTCGTCTCCATCCTTAAGCCATTGCTCGAAAATTATTTCGGCCATGTCTCTATCGGCATCGCGCAAATCCTCAACTTCTTTGTCAGTCATGCCCTCAGATTCTTCGCCGAGTATTTTTCTAAACTCGGGAACTGAAATTAAATAAAGCATAATGTGCTTTTAGTTAATAAGAGAAAGCGAGCATTATGCAATCTAAAAGAGTGTTAAGCGTTTTGAAAGCAATCAATTGGATTGTTTCATAGGCAGTATTATATTAGTAATTAAATTTATATTTTATTTGTATTAAGATAATGGTCTTCTTTTAAAAATAGTTCCGTTACATCTTTCGCCCAAGAAGGCCATGCCATTGTTTGTACAGTTTTGCCGTGGTTATTTTGGAAATAACGGGATATATCCTGTGTTGCTTTTCGGCCTTGCTTATCATTATCCAGGCAGAGGTGGACGTCATAGTCCAGCAACTGGTCTAGTAATTCCGGTCGATAATTATTTGCACCTAAGACAGCAACGGCATTAAATTCATTTTGTTCAAGCATCATGGCATCAAAGATTCCTTCGCATAGGAACACTACGTCATTGGGTTGCAACTTTTTCAGGATGTCTGCGTTGAACAGCGGCATTGTTATTCCGGTTAAGTTTAGGGATTTTGGTTCCTTATTTATGCCATCTATGCGGCGAGCCCATAAATATTCAATATCGCCATCTTTATAGCAGGGGACAATGACGAAGGGAATATTCTTTGACGCGAATGTGTAGAAAGCATTTATGCCGCTTGCTTTTACGGCTTTGCTTCCATATTTTTTGCGCAGATAATTACGAATTGCATTGTACTGGCCGGTGTTAGCAATATGGAATATGCCGAATTTATTAATGACTTCTTCCCGCAGGCCCCTGGTCGGACCAGTTAGATATTTGATGCTTGCATTGTCTAACTGTCCGCAGTTTAGTTTGAAGTCTTTATAAATGTTGGCAATGTGTTTTGATGGTGGCGTTTTAATTGTTGGCGCTGAAATAGGCTTGTTATAAGCACCGTTGTTCTTACCGGCTAAACCAGGCGCATATGTAGAGGATAAGTCCTGTATTGCCTGCCATGTGCTTGTACCTTGGCAGATACTATATAAATCAATAATGTCGCCTTGGGTTTCACAACTAAAGCAATAGAATCTATTTGTATCTTCAAAGAAACACATTGACGGGTGTTCATCCGTATGGTTGGGATTAATGCAGCGCGCCATTTTACGACCGCCCACATTTTTTATTTGTATGTTTAGATTTTTAGCTAAGTCAATAATTTTAATTTGCTGCTTTAAATCTTGGATATCAATTTTGTACTTGCTCATAGATTTAATGTTAAAGCATTCAACGCAATCTATGTTTCTATCTAAGCACTCTATGTTTATAAAATGGACATCTAATAAGAATGATTAACCTATATAACCTATAAGAAGAAAAGATTAATAAGATCCTGCATAAGAAAGAATATAATTAATTACTTTTCTAATATAATTTATATTAGGGCTGGAAAAATTTTAAAGATCAGTATTAACTTTGTAGTTAGTGCCGCCACGGGCGCCGCTTTTAGTATGTCCTCGTTTTGTTTCAAGCAATCCGGCAGATATGAATTTTTTGCGCATTTCGCAGAGTTTGCTCCGGTTGAATCCGTATTGCTTAAATTGTACATCAGTATGCCAGAACCATCCGCTGTCATTAGCTAATCTATTTTTCAGCCTGCAAAGGGTGGTATAGAAGTATTTCTCTCTGGTATTAAATTGCTTGCCGAATTTTTCTTCAAATCCATGGGGCATCGGGAAGAAGTTCTTGTATTTAGAGGGTTTGCCTCGAGCTGTTATCGGACTTGTATCATTTGTTTGAGTGTTAGGTGAGCTATCAACGAATCGCATTAGGTTGGTAGTGGGTTCCACCTGCAGCACAATTTCCGTTTTTAGCATTTTTTTATAATAAAAACAGACAGTGGTATTGCCTGCCACCCAGTCTTGATGTTGAAGACCTGAAGGTTTGACCCCTCATACAGGCAATACCGCTGCCCATAACATCTCACCGGGTGGTGATTAAAATTTGTTAAGTTAGTTTCCACAGAAACCTACTTCCAGTATAAGCCAGTTTTTATATTCTGTCAAGAGTTTTAAGCAATCAAAAAAATGGCTATACATAGCCATTTTATTTTACTTTATATTATTGATTCATGATTTTAATTATTGTTTTGCATTTTTTACACACCTTTGCCGTGACCACTTCCTCATGCTTGCAACCTTTTGCACTCAACATTTTAGCGAAGTCGTTTTGCTTAAGCTGATAACCTAATTTGAGTGGCTGGCGCAGGGATTCCTTAGGATTTCGGAAATAAAATTTGGCCAACTCATAGCTTTTAGTATATCCCAGGGGGATTAGTTCAGCCTTAGCTAGTTTGTTTTTATTAGCAAGGAAGAATTTATAAATTAAAATCAGCTTTGAAATTACACTCTTTCTGCCCGCAGGGGAACTGCCCGGCAAATAATCAGGAGCTTCCATGCAATACTTTTCAAAAGTATAATGCGGGTCGTTCGGCTTTATGTTTTTATATGTCTTATTTTCTTTAATTTCATGAAGAATTTTTCCAACCTCTAAAAAACCTTTCTTTAGTCCTTCGTGTTCCATGACCCGCTTTAATTCATTTATTAATTCTTTATGGTATTGTGATGTATTTGGCATATATTAGCTTAATTAAATGTGAAGATATCTTCACAAATGCTCAGCGTAGTTACTTTTATTATAGTCCATCTTAGTTAAAATTCATAATTAAATCAACATAGCTAAGATTAGTTAAATATCGCCCGCCTTTATTTATCCCTTATTTATACATAATCTAGCTGCCATGTATATAGCAACTAACTGGCAACCAGCAGGGAGTTTCTGATTATTTAATTTTGGTGGCTTGAATACCAGTACGGTTTTATTTAACTACATAAAATAGCCCTTTGGGGGAATGGAAAATAAACTAAAGCCACAATAAGCGGCACGGATGTGAAGATATCTTCACACTCTATTTGTCATAAAAAACCAACTGCTGTTTACAGAGCCTTCCCTGCCCACGGGAACAGACAGCAGTAAAGCAATCCATGCATGAGCTTTAGCATTAACCAAAGGTCGAAGTGCGCGGCTCATTATTACTTCTTAACTCATACGCGTATGCCTAAATCAAACTACAAGGGTTCAGCCTCCACCTATAACATGGTGGCGTCCCAAATCAAGGAGCGCTGGGGAGAGGATGAACTAACCAAGTATGATCCCTATACCAACTGCCTTACCTTCCGCCAGTGGTCCGAGTCCGGCTACAGGATTAAGCCGGGCGAGAAGGCCTTAAAAAGCGTCACTCTCGTCGAAGTCAAAGACAGCGACGGCAAGGTAGTGAAGCGCTACCCTAAAACCGTTAATCTTTTCTACCAAAGGCAGGTGGAAATGGCCGCGGCTTGAAAGCATAAATAACTAAAAGCAAATCATTACAGCCAATCAAGGCTGTTTTTATTTTGCTCAAAATATATGCCAATCAAAAACCGTCGCAAGGTTAGCTACCGGCGCTGGTCCGGCAGCTGTCCGGTGCCCGGCATATTCATTGAAGGCCGTTTCTTAAACCAGTTCGGCTTTCAGCTGGGCGATATTGTCAATGTACAGTACCAGTCCGGACAAATTTTAATTACTAAATCATAAATCTATGGAAATCAAAACTCACATCATTAAAGCCGCCTGCGATGCCGATGCCAGGCCGAGGTATTTAAAGCATGCTCCCAATCTCTTTGATAATTATTTCGTCACCAAGTCAGGTGAAGTCTTAACCGGCGAGGAGCTGGACAAGCTGAATGCTTTTAATTATTTCCTGGACGGCTTGGACTTTATCGGCCAGGCAGTCTTGGCCTGAAACTATATGCAGCAATTAACTATTACCGATGCGGCAAATGATTTAAAGCTGCAACTGCAGTCGGAATGTTCGCATGATTTTATAATCATTCCGCATTTTGACTATGAGCATGACCGTATTTATGAGCAGTTAGTCTGCAGTAAGTGCGGTTATGTCAAAGACTAAATTACTAACTTAAAACATATGGACACGCAAGTTCAGACAGCGCCGGCAGTGGCGCTGCAGACAAAGCCAATCAAGCCGTTCTCCCTGCTCATCCAGCCGGTGGCTGAAAATGAGCAAATCATCTTGGCATGGGAAAATTATCAGGAGCTTAAGCGCAAGCTGCTCAATGACAATGACTACCAAGTTATAAGCGGCAAGCAGTGCATCAAAAAAAGCGGCTGGCGCAAGATACAGACCGCTTTCGGCATCAGCGACGAGTTGATAAAAGAGGAGCGCAAGGAGTACGGCAAGCATTTCGTCTACGAAGTGACCGTCAAAACCTCGGCGCAGAACGGACGGTTCGCATTCGGCACCGGCTCGTGCTCATCAAGCGAGCGCAACTTCGCTCATCCCGAACATGACGTGAGGAGCACGGCGCACACCAGAGCGAAGAACCGCGCCATATCCGATTTAGTGGGAGGAGGTGAAGTTAGCGCCGAAGAGATTATTTCCTATCCGTCAGAAAAACCAGCAGATGATAATGAGATAAATCAGAGTTATATTGATGGGATATTCCAAGAAAGGGATAATAATTTGTTTGGGACAGATAGAGAAGAACATCAGATGACTGGGAAACAGCGCGACTATCTCGTCAGTCTTATCAACCAGCGCATCATTGACCCGCTGGAGCGTGAAAAAAGACTAGAAGCAATTGACGGCTTTTCTAAGTCCGATGCTTCCGAGGCTATTCAAGAACTGGCTGGGTAGCGGTTTGTGAAAATATCTTCACATTTGGGTAAGGCCGGGGCCGGTGACAGCGGCTCCGGCTTTATTCCTTGAATTTTGCGGACATTCTTGGTATGCTGGAAGTGCGAAACTATAGTTATATAACGTGAGGAAAGATTAAATATCTAGCCATATTTTGCTATGGTTATTCCCATTTACGTGCAGGATCGGGCACACCGACCAAAACGTAAGTGGGATTCCTCACGGATACCGCTGTAGTTTCGCAGGTCGGGTGTCCGTTTTTGTTTTGGGAAAATTTAATAATAAAACTTAAATATATGGACTACTCCTCAATAACTAATCATAAGAATAAAGCTGGCGTAGAAGCATTGATAAATCCAAAGAGCAGCACCGGCTTGGTAAAGTTATACATTTATATCGGCGGCACTTTCATCTTGTTTGCTTTTATAAGTCTGCTAAGAGTGAATTTTAAATATATGTTTGTGTTTGCTGGTTTAGGTGTTTTGTCAAATTACATAGGTTATCGTCTGCAGATACGGAAAAGCGCCAAGATAATTTTACATGACGACGTTAAAGATTACTTAGAAGCGGTTAATAAAATAGCCAAAACTATAGTCAGTAAATCCGAAGATTGCGCTGAAACTTTGGCACAGAAATTATCTTCATCTAAAGCTTGCCATCCTACTAAAAAAGACACTTATCATTGCTTCATAGAACTAACCATATTTATGGTTTATTTATTAGAAAGCAATTTATCAGAATTTGGAAAGACAAATAACAATGTCAGAAAATATATAGATGTTATTGTGCGTGATATATTACATAGCGTGCAGCAGAATATAAGCGGCAGAGACGATACGAAACAATTTTACTCCAGTCTTTCAGATGTTTTTATTCCAACGTATTACAAGGATCGCGACAAAGCGATGTCTTTTACGCCTGAAAAGTTGATGAAGTTATATACGGCAAAAATTTTAATGCTGGCAAAAGTAATAGACAATCATAAGGACGCCGAAGTTATGTACACCGCTACGTTGTTTGTAACTAAGGTGATGGAGAGTTGTGTCAAAGCAACTGACGAGCTCCTTAATATTTTAAAAAAGGTGTTCGTAAAATAGCGTCTCAAACAATCTAAAGCTAAACACCCGCGTGATGCAGGGTGTTTTATTATAACTAACCTTAATCTTTGCCTAATTTTAGCTTGACTAAAGGGGTTTAAAATAGTAGATTGAATGTAGTATTTTAAAGTCTTGCTAAGGGTAATCTAAAATATAACTATGGCAAAAATTGATTACACAAACTGGAGCCAAAAAGATTTGATAACAGAGATTGAGCGGCTCAAAAAACGTAAAAAGTACGGGCTTGTCTGGGAAGATAAACCGGAGGATGTAGTGGAGCAGTGCAAGCAGGAGCTGCCGGTTTTAGAAGATGTGCCGGACAAGGAAATTAAAACAGACCCTGACAAGCCGATAAACTTACTAATTGAGGGCGACAACTACCATGCGCTTTCTGTTTTAAACTATACGCATAAGGGCAAGGTTGATGTTATCTATATTGATCCGCCATATAATACAGGCGCAAAAGACTGGAAGTATAACAATCATTTTGTCGATTCAGAGGACCCATGGCGTCACAGCAAATGGGTTTCTATGATGTCTAAACGTCTAGTCCTTGCGAAAAAATTACTCAAAAAAAATGGTGCTTTGATATGTGCAATTGATGATTACGAATTGAACACCCTTGGATTACTTTTAGATGAAATTTTTCCCTCACACGAAAAAAGCACCATCGTTGTCGAGCATCACCCACAAGGTGCGGGTTCTGTTACTATCTCTCGCACTCACGAATACGCGTATATTATTATTCCCAAGGGAATAGGTATTGAAGGTAGGAAGACGGAAGTTAAAAAAGGACGCTGGTCTTTGCGAAGATCTGGTCAAGGAGAAAATAACTGGAGAGTAAATCGTCCGAATCAATTCTTTTCAATACTTATTGATCTCAAAACACACAAGGTTGTGGGGGTTGGACCATCTATACCTAAAGATGATGAAAAATATCCTACAAAACCAACGCAAGAAGGTTATTTAAGAATTTATCCCGTTGATAGAAATGGTGGTGAAAGAGTGTGGCGATATAATCGCGAAACAATGCAAAAATATATTGAGGAGGGAGATATTGAATACACAAAAAATGGAGCTTTGGTTATTAAAAAAATGGGTGCTGAATCAACACCTATTTTTAGTGTCTGGAAGGGCTCACTATATAATGCTGGTGTACACGGTACTAATTTACTCTCGAAAATCATCGGGAAAACAGAAACGTTTCCTTATCCAAAATCTCTCTATACAGTCTCGGATATGATTGATATGTTTGTGAAGCATAAAAAGAATGCGATCGTTTTAGATTTTTTCGCTGGTTCAGGAACTACTGCTCACGCAGTGTTAGAAATAAATAAAATTGACGGTGGGAATAGAAAATTTATTCTATCTACTAACGACGAGGGAAATATAGCAACCGATGTTTGCTATCCGCGAATAAAAAAAGTCATTGAGGGATATAAAAACGCCCAAGGTAAAGTAGAAGGATTTGGCGGCAACTTAAAATATTTTCGCACCGCATTCGTGCCCGCAGAGCCGACTGACAGTAATAAAACTGAATTGACTAATAAAGCTACTGATATGCTGTGTATTCGCGAAGATACTTTTGAGTTAGTTGCAGACGAGGAGCAGTTTAAAATATTCAAAGGCAAGGAGCATTACACTGGCATTATATTCAACCAGTTAGCCATCCCTGAATTTAAGAAGGCCATTACCAAGATTGATTTGCCGTTTAGCGTCTATGTATTTTCACTCGGCGATGATACGTTTGAAGATGAGTTCGCAGATATGAATAATAAGGTGGCGTTATCACCGATACCGGAAGCAATTCTAAGAGTGTACAGAAGAATCTTTAAATAATCTATTTATGCAACTAAAAAAATACCAACAAATCGCCATACGGGAACTGCTGGAGGACTCAAAGAAACTTTTAAACCAGTCCGGCGGCAAAAAGCTCATGTTCAAGGCGCCTACCGGCTCGGGCAAAACCATCATGATGGCGGAGTTTTTTCAGCGCATAGCCGAAGACCCGGAAGTACATACGCCGCTTGCTTTCATCTGGACCGCTCCGCGAAAGCTACATACCCAAAGCAGAGAAAAGCTGCTGTGTTACTTTGAAAACTCCCGGGCCATAGAGTGTTCGGAGTTTGATGACCTGGATGACCGGCAGATTCAGGAGAATGAAATCCTTTTCTTTAACTGGGAGAGCATCAATAAGAAAGACAATGTCTATATCCGCGAAAATGAAAAAGAGAATAATTTAAGCGCAGTGATAGAGCGGACCAAGGATGCCGGCCGCGAGATCGTACTCATCATTGACGAAAGCCACCACCATGCGACCAGTGATATTTCACAGAATTTAATCAACGATATTGCGCCGAAGCTTACTATTGAAGTTTCAGCAACACCGGTGGTGAAAGACCCGGACGAAATTGTGTCCGTGCCGCTTGAAGAAGTTAAGACGCAAGGTATGATTAAGAAGTCCATCATATTAAACCCTGATTTTAAAAACGTATTGAGCGATGACAAAGTTAAGAGCGCGTTGGCGAACGGAGCCGATGCCTTAGTCATTGAAACCGCCCTGAAGAAGCGCAAAGAACTAATAAAAGCATACGAAGACGCGGGAGTGAATATAAACCCCTTGCTATTGATACAGCTGCCGGATAGAAAGACGCAGATGGAAGACAGAATCAAAGACGACGTTACCCGTCTTTTAAAAGACAAATACGGCATTACGAAAGAGAACGGCAAGCTGGCGATTTATCTTTCCGGCGAAAAAGAGAACTTGGAAAACATTGCCAGAAACGATAATGAAACCGAGGTGCTCATCTTCAAACAAGCTATTGCTTTGGGCTGGGACTGCCCGCGCGCGCAGGTGTTGGTATTATTCCGCGACTGGAAAAGCTTGACGTTTTCCATTCAGACCGTCGGGCGCATCATGCGCATGCCCGAACCGGATGAGGGACACTATAAAAATGAAGTGCTGAATCATGGCTATGTCTATACGAACCTAAGCGATATCACAATATGCGAAGACATCGCTAAGAAGTATGTTACTATCTATACCAGTCATAGAATAAAGCAATACAAGCCGATTAAACTTGCCTCCGTGCACAGCAAGCGGCAGCGGGAAAAGACGCGCCTTGCGCCGCTGTTTATCAATATCTTCTTAGAAGAAGCCAAGAAGTATAGTCTGGAAAAGAAAATTAAAATCAAGGGCCAGAAAGTGCAGATGGGATTTATAGCTGACTTCCATGCTGGCAGCGTTGATGAGCTTGGCGGCGCCGACATTGCCGCTGACAAGAGTGTTGATACTAATAATAACACTGACTTGCAGCGGCTGTATGACTTCTTTGTGCGCCGCAACCTGTCACCGTTCTACCCGGAAGACCGCTCCGTCGGCCGGGTCAAAGAGGCCATCTATTATTTCTTCCGCATGCGCTTGGGCATACATTACACGGAGCGGTTCAGAGACATAATCAACATCGTGTTAAGCGAGGACAACGAACGGCATTTCGTGAACGTCATTGACGCGGCCAAAGAAAGCTATATCGCCGAAACGCAGAAGCGGGAGAACGAATTGGAAACAGACAAGGCATGGGAAGTGCCGGAAGTCATTAATTTTGGCGGGGAGTATACGGAACTGAAGTCATCTCTATCTGTCATGCAGCCGTTCTACTACGACCAGCGCTGGAAGACCGAGAAAGCATTTATTAATTTTCTGGAGAAATCCAAAAACATTGCCTGGTGGTTTAAGAACGGCAGCCGTGATGCCGTCTACTTTGCCGTACCCTACGAGGAAAACGGCGAGTGGAGTCCGTTTTATGTAGACTTCGTCGTTCAATTTAAGGACGGCAGGATCGGCTTGTTTGACACTAAGTCAGGGCAGACAATAAAGGGTGCGCGAGAAAAGAGCGATGGCTTACAGGCATACCTGAAAGAGCATGGCAAGAAGTTATTCGGCGGCATCGTTGCCAACACCGATTCCCGAAACTTCACTGGCCGCTGGATGGTGTATACCGGTGCCAGCGCTGATTTGAATGCCGGTGAGTTTGGTAATTGGGAGGTTTTAGAAATTTAATTTGCATATAGTTTTCAGGAAGATAATTTATAACTATAAATTAAATAATCCATATGTTTCCTTTATATATACCAAAATTAAAAGATTCAACTTTTCTTAATAACGGCGCTTCTTATGATGCTATTCTTATGGACGCCGATCACTGCGAGTGGCGTAAAAAATTATCTCCAAAGGCAAGGGAGTTAACAGACTTGCTTATTATAAATCCAACGACTTATTTATTGCAGTGTGATCATGCTAAGAAGAAAGAAAGCTTTCAGCAAATTGGTTATCCTACGGACATTGATTTTGAAGAAGTTTATGCCAACCAAGATTATAGGGAAGAAAATATAATAAAACCTGCTATAGATATACAGATAAAACATGGAGCTAATATCGCCATAGCCCCTTACTTTTATGTTGTTGATTCAGATGACACAAAATTTTCTACCAATTTAACACTGATATCAGAAACGATACGGTACTTTCAATCACAAAATTTACATATGCCACTTTACGCCATGATTATGGTTAGTAGCGCAGTATTAACGCGCCATCCCATTTTGAATTTTATCATTGACAGATATAAAGAATTTAATGACCACATAGAAGGATTTTTTGTAGTCGTTGATGAGTTAAATTGTAAGAATGCCAGTGAGGATATTTTAGCAGCTTTCGCTTACCTAGCTTATAATCTATCACAAGAGCGCAATGTTTACGTTAAGCGTGTAGGTCCGTTCGGGGAGATTTTGGCTGCTATTGGAGTTCAGGGCATTTGCAGTGGTCTGGGTGAGGGTGAGTCTTTTTCGATGCAAAGCTTGCAAGAACCTCCGCCCGGCAGGAAAAATCGGGCAG
>JBAZGZ010000022.1:11188-13021 GCA_041652615.1 Candidatus Omnitrophota bacterium
GAAAACGTATGTACCGGAGTTGCTGGACAAATTAAATGATGACGCATTAAGTTTGGTAGGTTACTCATGTAAATGTGATGTTTGTAAGGGGTCCACTCCGCAAGATGGATCTGCTAAGAAAGGACACTTTCTTCTAAATAGGTTATCAATAATAAATGAGATGAGGAAATTAGACAGACAAGGGAGAATAAAGTTTATGCAAAATCGTTTAGAAAAAGGTATAAAATTAGGAGACCAATGGCGCCGAAAACATGGAGTAGCCGTTGATTTAAGTCATTTACAAAAGTGGAGGAATGTTTTAGAAATTGCTTCTTTATGGGAGTTAGATGAAGAGGATAAGAAAGAAGAGGCGGCACTATTAAAAGCCCTTGAAGAAGAATAATATGCTTAAAGTTGTCCCTGATGCCAATATACTAATATCTGCGATGTTTGGTTTTCCTGGTATGCCAAGGCAGATTTTTAATTTGGCGCTTAAGAAAGATATAATATTATTTGGCAGCCAAGAAACATATAATGAATTTTGTGAGAAAGTAAGAACTTATCAAAAATTTCAAAGATACTGGCAAAGACAGATATTTACGCCAGAAAAAATCATCGTTGATTATAAGACAGTAATAAATATGGCCCCAACCAAAGGTATTTATCAGGATGTTTGTATTGTTCAAGCTGATCCTAGTGATGATATATATTTCAAAACTGCTAAAGCATGCGGTGCTAAAATTATTATTAGCGGAGACAAGCACCTTTTAGGCGTAAAAAAGTTTGACAACATATTAGTTGTCAAACCTAGAAATTTTATTGATAAGTATAATTTGATTAAGCAGGCACAGTAGTCTTATCAAGATTATAATTCCAGAAAAATTCTATTGCCAAATTGTGTTTTAGTTTATTATAAGCTTGTCCATCTTTAGCTGCGATAGCAGTATATTTTGTTCCTTTGGAAGTATCTAGTACAATTAAGCCAACCCCCTGCTTACGAAGCAGCTCCTTATCTACTAAATGGGCGATATTTTTAGGAACAGCAAGATATGAACGGTTGGCAAATACTTTATAACGGTTAGCTTGTAGAAAACCTCTTTTCCAATTTTTTAATTTAGCTTCAATGGCAATAACGTCTTTTGCTAATGGAAGCCAGCCATTAACTTTTACATAAAAACGTCCGTTTATTATTTTTATATAATTATACTGTTCTAAGTTTCTTAAAATATTATATTTTAAATGAGGTTTGGAGATGCGTGTTTGTTTAACAATATCATCAAAGTCAATCTGTTGGTTTGCTTTTTCTTCTGGGAGCATATCCAGAACTTTAAAGTAGTCCTCTTTCAAAAGTTTACTTCTTTGTTTATATGATTTTCTAAGATTATAACTTTCTATGTTAAAGTTACTTTTTTTAATCAGAACTAAATCTGCAATGCCATACCCCACTCCGACTTCTTTTTTAACTATATAATCCTCGTCAACGAAAATACTAGCTAATATGTTAACAAATTTACTTTCTGTCATATAATTGAGAAGTGTGGATATTATAAATATATTATAACACATTTATTTATTTAATTTAAAGCTGGTGTTATAGTTAATAATGTAATTGAATTTAATATGGAAACCAAGAAAATCAAAATAGAAAGCGATTACTCGATCCCTGACCTAGTGCAGGAAGTTAAAAAAGGAATATTAAGAATTCCTCGCTTTCAACGCGACTATGTTTGGCCGCGCACTAAAGTTACTAAGCTATTAGATAGCATCTATAATCAGTACCCGATTGGCAGCTTCTTTTTATGGGACGCGCCAAAGAAGTATAATAGTTTTTACCGTGATATTGCCGAACTCGGC
>JBAZGZ010000023.1:0-12887 GCA_041652615.1 Candidatus Omnitrophota bacterium
GAAGCGTCCAGGGGAAGCTCAAAGATACGGCAGATTCTCTGGGTGGACAATATTTTTCAAAAGCTTTTTCGATACCGCTTCCGGAAAGTGGTTATAGGGTTTCTCCCGCAACAACCAATAATAATGTAGGTAAGCTTGTGTCTTTCCATTCCTCAGGCGCGGTTAATCGTTCAACTACCGGGTTTTCATACGAAGGCGAAAGAGGTTTCGCCGTATCAACAAGCGCGACGCACAGGTCAGAGACGGGCCGGCTTACCGCAACAGCCCAGGCACCAGCTGTACCAACCGGGTATGATGCTCCGACAACTCAAGTGGAAGCAGATAATGCTCAGTTAAGGGAAAATACTTTAAATTCATCTCTTAATCCGGGGGCAGAAGAGAATGCAGCCAATGTTGCGAATAAAACGCTGCAATGGGGAAGTGGTAGTGAAGTTTCCGGAGGTAACCCTTTGATTGAGGAAGGCAAAGATAGTATAATATTGCCACCAGAAGCAGGCAAAATTGAACCCGGCACAGATGCTCTTGTGGAACAAACGGATTCATCGGCAGAAGGGATATACAAGAGGTATAATCCCGAGGGTAATTTAAACGATGTTAATGAATAAAAAAAGTTTTTTTAAAAAAGCAAATGTATTCGCGGAATATGCGATACTTATCTCTATAATTGTGGCGGTTATAAGCGGAGTCAGTTATTTCTTAAAAAGAAGTATTCAGGAGCGTGTCCGGATGGAAACTCTTGAGCATATTGAGGGCGGCGGTTTATATAGCGGCCACGGCCTTGAATGGGGTAGTAGTTTAACGTTTTCGAGTAGCGATTCTACTTTGGAAAAGAATGAAGAATTCGGCGGGAATGCGAAGGTAACAGCAGAGAGCCAGATGGGGCAGACTACTTTGCAGGCTCCGGTGCCGAGCATACAAGGATGGTCGGTAATGGAGCATAAGGGTTCAGCCTTAAGTGTGCAGGATGCGCCAAGCGCGGCACCGGCTCCGGATTATCCGAGCCTTGAGTATAAAGATTGGAACGATAAGAATTGGATAGTTTCATAGTAGCTTGTATAACCAAGAAGCAGAAAATAAAATATGAAAAACTTTTTTTTCCGTAAAAAATCCCAAGCAATGATGGAAATGGCGGTTTTAGCGCCTCTTTTAATATTAGCTGTAGGTATAGTAGTAACTTATATTGCCAAACTTAATGGTGATCAATACCAGTTAATGCAGTCTTTCCGTAGAGCACTGATGAAATCTCATAATGACAACAAAGCTGTTTCATATGGTACTTGGGATGATCGGAGGCAGGCTGATGTAAGTAATCCGATTGTCGGCCAGAAAATAGCTTCAAGTGGCGCAGGCGCAGTAATGTGGGCAATTCCGAGTGTAGAAAATCAAGGAGAAGATCCCAAGAAGACTCTTTGGATGGGTATTAATTCAGCAGGCGGAAGATTTGGCCCACCTATTGAGTATGATTTAGGCGAACAAGCTTCAAGCGGAGCAATAACTCCGATGTATGTTACAGTAACTACCGAAAGCGTAAATATTAACCGAAATGACGGCCAAACCAGCTCTACGCATTCAGCTGGAGTTGCCGAAATTATGACGTACAAAATAGATAAGACCCGCTATCCGCAGGCGCGTGCCTCCGGAGCGAGCCGTTCGTTGTCAGGAGGAGACTAATGAGAAAAGCCCAGGCAGCCCTAGAGTCAGCTCTTGCTTATATGGCGGCGATTGCGCTTTTAGCTGCCGCGCTTGGTATTTGGGCATGGGGTAATGGACATGTTCCGATACGGCAGGTTACCTATGAAGTATCGCGTGTTGTTGCTGGTTCATCAGCACGCAGTGTTAGCCAAAGCGGCGCGTCCGGAGGAAGCAAAGGCGCAGTTTGGCCGACTTATATGGCTCCACCGGCCCCATGAAGTTTATAGCACTTTAAAAGTATTTTTTTCTGATTGTATTGAAATAAATTTATTCGTGTAAATTCATGTAGAAAAAAATAATCTATGAAAAAACCCCACCTTACGCAAATCTCAACTTTTTTCCTCATTGTTATCGCAACCCTCATTGCGATTACTTTTATTACCATAAATATCGGTAAAATTGCTCTTGATAAGACCTACAGCGGAAATGCAACAGATGGAGGAGCTTTATCTGCTGCATCTGCCATGGCTTATGCCTTTAATTACGTGGCTAATGTAAATGCCGGTAATAGTAAAGAAACATTTAAACAAAATTGGCAGGCTTTCAATGAGGCGTATAAAAATCTTTTCAATAACGCAAAAAATAATCTCTACAAAAACTATAAAGACTTTTCAAAAAAAGCTAAAGGGCATACGTGTTGCACTGGAAACGATGTGGCTGTAGGGGCACGAAATGATGCTAAGACGGCTGCAGATTGGGCCGAAAAGTATGCAAAGCAAATGGATGAAATGATTAAAGGCGCATGGCCGCCGGCAGATCCCAATCAAGATCAAGCAGGAAAAGAATTAGGAGCTGTTCCTAATTATGCCCAGCTACAAGAAAATCTTTATCAAGCTGTCAGGGAAAGGGTGCATGATGACCAGGAAGGCAAAGGCGATATATATCACAATGCGCTTTATTTAGGATATATTTATAATTTTACTAATAGCGGCATAAGCCACAGGCTAGGAAAGGAAAATGCACAAGCATATTCAGCGTTTCTGCAGAGTATTACGCCGGAAAGCGTTAGAAATGGCGAACCAAAAACTTTTACATGGGTTGATGGTGCAGCCCGCGTACATACTGTTACAGCTATAGTTAATATTGGCCCTGCACGCACTTATGATCTCAAAACTACCCAAGGAGATCGTCCAATAATACAACAGGAACTTGAGATGGCAAAGTTTTTAGCTAAATTCGCCGAAGTTACGGCAAAGACTGCATCTAGCACATATGGATCAGCGTCGGCATGCCCCGACTCCCCTTCCCTTACATGTTCTACGTGTTGCCCGCCGATTAACGCGGCAGGTACTGTTTTAATGTATACGGCAGATCTTATGATGTTAGGAGCGGATAAACTTGCTGATCAAGCCAAACAAGGCCTTGACAATGATGGTGATTTTACAAGTTCGTCTAAGACGGATACTAACCAGAAAATAATTAAACATATTAAGGATATTCAACACGACCGAATGGTGCAAACTTCTAACTTCCAGTTTCATATGGGCGGTCCAATAAAAGGCATGCGCGGTGATGTGGATATTCCGACAGCTTATCCGCCGGTTGCAAGCAGTTCCACAGCTTCTTTTAGAGGAAATGGGAATATTGAGAATGGTCAGGAAAGTCACGACGCCTCTTTGGTGGCGGCTAATTAAGGATAATGAATAATATGTTGAGATGTAGATTAATGATTTGGGTATGTTTTTTCTGTGGTTTTTTTTCTTGGGCTGCATATGGGCAGTCTTTAGATTATCTTAAGCCTAACAATACAAATCTTGTTGATCAGAATATTAAGAAAACAGAAGTCGGTGATATGTATTTATTGAGGTACGATTCAACTCTTTCTAAGGAAGAAATATTGGATTTTTACCGCGACAGTTTCATCCGTCAGAACATTAAAGAGGTAGATTACAATAAGAGGAAGGATCTTATTGAAGGTGCATTTGTTTTTGAAGGCGCTAACCGGTCAGTTAGTGTTTTATTTCCCCCTTCATCTGAAGGCAAAACAACATATTTTGTTCTCTTGCGCGACAGCTCATCTTTGTATGATTCTAAATCTGTTCAGGAGGAATGCAAGAGCTGTGCCGCGGCAATGAAAAAAAACAAGACACTTAAGATTTTTGAAAATATTTCATCTCCGCATAAGGTAGATTTTATGCCGCTTTACCCCGGAGTTAAAGAGCTAGAATATGTTGATTGGGGTATTGCTCAACCACCTATGTTGAGCATAGGATATCTTACGAAATCAGATTCAGCGCAAACTGTAGAATTTTATTTAGAAAATATGCCTGGTTTTGGCTGGGAATTGACTGATAGACAAACGCACAATAATATGTATGGGGCATCAGAGTGGGTAAGTATAGTTGCTCCTTATACATATTGTTCGCGCCATCCTTGCGAGAATTTACTTCCTGAACCAATACCTCCCTTGAAATTGAGAGGAGAAACCTTAACTTTTGTGAAAGAGAAAGAAAAATGCGTAATAACAGTTCATACTTTTGATGATATGGTAGCGAAATCTAAAGGTACAATTTATGATTTGAGTATTATTGAAGAAAATGGAAATACCGCCATTGGTATAGCTTATTTTTATGAGGGGGCATGAGAGAAAATGCGCATAATAACTAAAAATAAATCACAGTCAATGCTCGCCTACGCGGCTTTTATCGCCGCCATAATCACTGCTTTGATTATGATTTCAACTTATCTCCAGCGCCACATCAGCGGAGTGTACCAGCAGGCAGGAGATTCTGTTGGCGGAGGAGAACAAAAGAATTAGATGAAGAATTTTAAAAAAATCACCAGATTATTTATAATAAGCATTGTGATGTATGTTTTTATTTTTCCGGTCGTTGCCCAATCTTTGAGCCTTATGCCAAAAGATACGGAATTACTTGATAAACAAGAGCAAAAGCAGGGCGAGATTACGATAAAAACCTACAAGTTCCATTCGCAGAGCACTAAAGAACAAATAAATGAATTTTATCAACAGATGTTTTCTAATGAGGGCTTTAAGGAATCCAAGCAGTCAGGATTGAGCAAAAGCATATCGATATTCCTTAAGACAAATTCTATAGTTTCATTGAATTTTGTTACTGATTACGAAGACAAATCTGCCACTTACTATTATATTCAAATTCAGGAATTTCCCTCTGGTGTTAAGGTTGAAGATAATTCTTCAGAAGATAAATCTTTGCAAAAAAACAAAAGCCAAGAAATGATTAATAAAGAAGCAAATTAATATCTCAATAGACGATAAACGTAGCCAGTAAAGTAAAAATAAAAATATTTCGTTGCTTACTTTCACTACAACCCCGTTAGGATATCCTAACGGGGTTCTTCTTCCCCAACAAAACAGGTTGAAACACTTTTGTTGGGTAATGACTATTTATGTGATATAATTCTTGTATGGAAAGTATAGGAAATTCAAAAAAACTTATGGTGGGGAGGAAAGATATAATTGCCGGCGCAATTTACCATATTACTCAGCGCGCTCCAGGTAAAGAACTTCTGTTTTTGGAGAAAAATGATTACTTAAGATTCATTTTCCTGATTAAAAAAATAAAAAAAGATTTTAATCTTCATATTTTTTGTTTTTCTTTACTACCGAATCATTTACATCTTCTTATTAAGATAGAGGAAGCTAATTTAGATAAAGCAATGAAAAAGCTTTTTCAAAGTTATGCCCAATATTTTAATAAAAAATATCAGAGGAAAGGCCACGTTTTTTGCGGAGTGTATCGCGCTTCTTTATGCGATAGAGACGATTATCTCATTACCGCTTCAATATACATCCATTTAAATAGCTACAAGGCGAATCTTATTAAATCGCCATTTCTTTATAAATGGCATTCGCTAGATGTTTATGTAAAATCAGTCAATAGTACTTTTATAGATAGGAAAACTATTTTTGAATTTTTAAGTCCAAACCAAGAAAGGGCGGGGAATATATATAAAAATTTAATAGAAGATGTTTCCGGCATAGATTATGAAAATATACTAGAAAATAAACGGGCAGTGAAGACTTTTTACGAAAAAGCCTTTAATTTTATTAAAGAAAAGATTGAAAATAAAACAAACTTTGGTAGTGAACTTTTTGAGCTTGAAAAACAGGCAGAAATATTTATGGCTAAAGATAGAGTTTCCAGTGTAGAGGACAAAAGCGCCTTACGATATTTAATTCAACAATTGCGCTCCAGAGGTTTTAGCGTCTCAGAGATTGCAAAGAAACTCGGCTACAATCGGTGTCATATTTACGATCTCTTATCCAACAAAACAGGTTGAAACGCTTTTGTTGGGTTAGATAAATAATGTAAAAAATCTACATATTATAAGTTGTTGTAAAAATACTTGACATTGAAAGCATTTATAGGTTATAATCTATATGTAACATAGGTTATAATCTATAACAAAACGTTATCTTGAAGGATGAAAAATGGATAAAAAAATTAGAGAAGCGCAACTTGAGATATTAAAAATATTTTCAAATGTGACAGAAACCTTTGCGCTTTGCGGCGGGACGGCGCTCGAGCTTTATTATTTGCACCATAGATTTTCCGTTGATTTAGATTTTTTTTCTTCGCGATATAGCCTTAAAGAAATAAACAAATTAGTCAACGCGTTTAAAAAATATTCAAAATTAATAAAGTTTGAATCTGAATTCATGGCGAAAGACCATGCACGAGTTCGCTTTTATGTCATACCGGTTAAAGGTTCGGATAGGCCGCTTAAGATAGACTTTGTGGAGGATGTTGTTTTTGAAAAGCCGAAGATTAAAAAATTTAATAAAGTGCCGGTTTATAGCGCGGAAAATATATATTTACAAAAAATAATGGCAATTACTGGTACCCAATTTATGGAAGATGACATAGGGCGTTTACATTCGCAAGGTCGCAGAAAGGCGCGTGACATTTTTGATTTATATATGCTTTCAAAGAAAATATACGAGTTACATTTATTTTTGCAGCACCAATCTCACCAGATAAAAAGAGGCATTGTCCATTGGTATCAAACTTTTTCGCGTCAGGATATTTTATTGGAACTTTTAGATTTAGATATATATGATAAAAACTTCGATGCAAGAAAAATGATTATTTATTTAGAAGAGGAGATAAGAAAATTTATAAAAGAGGAATTATGAAACAGGTGAAATTGGATATCTCTAAATATTTTTGGGATTTGAATAGAGATGCCCTTGAAGAAACCAGAAAAATTCTCATTAATGTCTACCACCCTAAATTTATTGCACGCCTGGTTAATTTGCTTTCCCGCTGCGACAAACCGAGGGAATTATTTTCTTTGATTTCGAAGAAAGATTTTTTGGAAATATGGCCGAAAGCGCGTTCATATTGGGCTAAAATTGAACGTAACTCCGAATTCAGGGATTGGTGGCAAACTATCTATGAGGGGATTTTAAGCGAACACCAGGCAAGTATGAAAAGCCCCGCAGGGAAATCTTCAGCTTCATTTGTTGCAATTGGCAAAATAATTCGCGAGGCAAGAGTTAATCGTAATTTAAGCCAACACGATTTAGCCTCTAGAACAAGGATGAAGCAACCGGATATTTCAAAAATTGAAGAAGGAAAGAAAAATATTACTTTACAAACTCTTTTGCGATTGTGCAAAATACTGGAAATTAAAAAAATAGAGATTTAGCGATTGAAAATAAAGCAAAAAAAACGTATAATAAAATTATATAATATGTGGAATGCTCCAATAACTTATAATATCTAACTATTTATGACGCTATTTTTCGGATACGCCCTCCTTGTAGTAGCCATCCTTATTTTCTCTTATTACGGCATAACTATCGCGCTTAAAAGATACGACGAAGCTCAGAAAAAGAAAGCAGATGAAGCTTCCGCGCAATTTGAGGAAATGTTCATCTTTTTGAACAAGCGGATGCTTCTGTTTTTATTTCCTATAAGCGCGCTTTCAGCCGGCGCATTAGCCTATATATTAACCAAGCAATGGTGGATGGGCCTTATTTTTCTTGCAGTAGGCGCGATTATCCCCGGCTGGATGATAAATCTAATGGATAAGCGCAGACGTCAAAAGTTCATTCTGCAGCTAGTAGATGGGCTTATGGTTATGAACAGTTGTTTAAAAGGCGGACTTACGCTTGTGCAGTCTTTCGAGATACTTTCCGAAGAAATGGCGCCCCCTTTGAGCCATGAAATTTCATTATTAAATCGAGAAATAAAAGTAGGCGTTACTCTCGAAGAGGCGCTGCTTCGTTTAGAAAAAAGAATGCCTTCAGAAGAAATGACTTTAATCACTTCCGCGATACTTGTTGCCAGAGAAACCGGAGGAGACTTAACAAAGGTATTTTCACGCTTGGTTGAGACCATAAGAGACAGGATAAAATTACGTGAAATGGTTACAACGCTTACTCTCCAGGCAAGGCTGCAGTCAATCATAATATCAATGCTTGGGCCGGTATTTTTCGTTGTTGTGCGTAAAATCCGTCCCGATCATTTTGATATTATGTGGAGAGATGAATTAGGCAGGATTTTTCTTCTTATAGCAATCGGCCTTCAGATTTTAGGTATTATTCTAATAATAATTTTCGGTAAAATCGAAATATAATGTTATACATACTAGGATTTTTTCTTTTGGTTGTCGGCAGCGTATTTTTCTTCCTTGCGCTTTTTCCAAAGCCATTGTCAACGGTTTCGGTCTTTGGCGAAAAAGTTAAAGAGTCAGAGTCAATGTTTTCTTTGTTCTTGAGCCCGTTTGCTCCGATAAATGAGCAGCTTTTAAAGATTTTAAAAACAGAAAAGAAATTAAAAAATAAAATGTATCTTGCGAAATGGAAAACTACCCCTGCGGAATTTTTGGTGGCAAAAGAGCTACTTTTAATACTTATTCCATTGGTGTTGTATCTTCTGGGAGTAAAGAATATGCTTTGGCTGGCTGTAGCGGCAATTTTTGGTCTGATTGTTCCGGACTTAATACTAAGCTCAAGGGTAAAAAAGAGAAAATATCAGATAGTAAGGATTTTGCCTGAAACCATTGATTTGCTGGGCTTATGCGTTGGCGCAGGCCTTGATTTTATGGCTGCTGTGCGCTGGGTGGTTGATAAGGTGAAGATCAATCCGATGATTGAGGAGTTAGTATTGGTTTTAAAAGAGATCAATGTCGGTAAGCCGCGCGTTGAGGCTTTGCGTGATATGTCAAAGAGGGTTGATATACCTGACGTGACATCCTTTGTCAGGACGCTTATTCAGGCAGATAGAATGGGTACGCCTGTTGAGGAAGCGTTCAGGATACTTTCTGAGGATTCAAGAATGCGCCGTTTTCATAGAGGAGAGCGTCAGGCTGTAAAGGCGCCGCTAAAGATGTTAATCCCGCTTATATTCTGCATCTTGCCGGTTATCCTTATCATTGTTGCCGGCCCGATCCTAATCCGCTTCATCAAAGAAGGCATTTTCGCTGGAATGTAACTCCACACCTTTGTAGACGCTTTACGTATTTCTTTGTGGGCCAGGGAATTAGAAAAGAAATGTTGCCGAGGTAAAAACTATGCCGTCATCTGCTCGTACGCATCAGTTGAAAGAATCCCTTGTTTATCACATTTTCAATAGGGGTGATGATAAACGCTGCCTTTTTCATTCAGATGATGATTACCAATATTTTATCAATTTATTTTCTGACTATGCGAAAACTCAAGAGGTGGTGATATACCATTGGGTTCTTATGCCAAACCACTATCATCTGCTCGTTGAATTTAAAGAACCGGAAAAAATGTCTTCTATGATGGCAGGGTTGAGCAGGGCATATGTGCATTATTGCCATAAGAAATATAATTTTGTAGGTCACTTATGGCAAGGCAGGTTTAAGTCGCAACCAATTCAAAAAGAGTTTTATATTTTTTCTTGCGGCCGTTATATCGAGCGTAATCCCGTGAAGGCAAACATTGTTACTAACGCATGGGAATATCCCTATAGTAGCGCGGCATTTTATTGCTGTGATAAAAAGGATAATCTGACTAATGAGAACCCGCTTTTTTCTGCCATCTTTACCAATGAATCAGCAGAACAACAAAAGAAATACAAAGAATATTTAAGTGCTTTTAATGCCGAAGAAGAGGGGTTGTTTAGAAATATGAAAGGTCCTTGCGGGTCTAGAGAATTTCAGAAACGGCTTATGTTGAATGAAGGCAGATTTTTACCCCGCAGAAGAGGAAGATAAGACAGATTTCTTTTATAACTTCTTTGCTGACAATGGGTTTCGTAAAGCGTCTACTGGGTTTAGTACGGTTGGTTACGTAGTTGTGCTGCGTTTTTAAGGTCATAATCTATCAAGTCAGCATAGCGGTCATTGGTATGAGCAAAGACATTGCCTCCCAGCATCATACGTAAACCCGGCATAAAACCACCTTCCGGCTTAGGCAGGGTTTGCGGCAGTAAAGCAGGAGGATTTAAAGGTAAATTACGGTCAATGGGTAATCTTTGCGGTAGCTCATTATTAATTGGTACTTCTTTAACAGGGAAATTGCCGATTTGGATATTATTTACATTACTTTTAAGTATTGTCGGTTCAACCAGGTTCTTTGCCAGTATGTCTTTAACCCCAGGGGCTCTTCTGTCAAGCTCCGCTTTGGTCTTTATTATTTTTTCGTTTATGCTAGTCAGTTCAACAGACGCTCCGTTCTCAAGAATAACTTCCGCATTCCTTGATAAATAAGCAAGCTCTCGGCTCATTTTCTGCCATTCATATACTGTTTTTAACTGCTGGATATAGTTATCTACCAGATTAGGCTTCAAGGTTTCTAATATTTTATTTCCAGTCATTACTATATTTGCACTCTTGTTAATAGGATTTTCTAAAGCCTGCGGTAAAGCTTGTGGCGTTATAACTTGTGTTGACAAAGGAACGGGTGTAATAAGTTTTTGAAATTCAAGGAAGGTTTCTTCCTGTGGTTTTATCTTTTCAAATGTAACAGGGGTATCATTAATATCTATTTTTGCTATTGGTGCAGCTTTTATCGCTACTGTTTCAGGTTTTTCAATTGCAAGCGTAACTAAAGGTATTGGTTTTGGTATGGTGATCGCCTCTAGGTTAGGTTTTATTAACTTAGGAGTATCAAAAATAACGTTTTCAGGTTTTATAGGAACAAGTTGTGTAAGCGTAGGCGTAACTCGTTCTATCTTGGTAACTTCCGGTATAGGTTGATTAAGCGGTGATGTCATTACCCATTGGGGTTTTATGGGTGTCGGACGGGTAATAAATATTGTCGTTGGATTCTTAGCCGGTGAGAATACGGGTTTTAAATCTTTATTAAGCGCGGGATTTAATTGTCCAAGCGCTATATTTATAGGTTCCGGCTGTTTCATTGTGGTAAGTATTGGTTTCTTGACCGCGCTAAAATCAACAGGAATAAACTTAGGTGTAGCAATGATTTCCGGTATCCTGGTCATGTTTTTATCTAATGATATATTGAGCGGTTTAATTTCGCCCATTGATATAAAGTTCGGTTTTATAAGCACAGGTTGCGTAAGTGTTGGTGAAGCTTGAGTTATTTTCATAAATTCCGGTTTTATCGGCTGATTAAACTGCGCTAACTTCGCAATTTGTGGTTTTATTATGGTTAAATCCTGGGCGATAGGCGCGAAATTAGGTTTAATCGGAGAAAGTACAGCTTGTTCCTTTATAAAATAAGGGTTGAGTTTGCCTAAGGCGGTTTTGATCGGCTCAGGCTGTTTTATTGCAGTAAAGTTCGGTTTCAGAGAATTAAAGCCGATAGCCGCGGGTTTTTGTATCGGCATAAATACTGGCGCTGGTATCTTTGTTAACTTAGTATCCAATGGCATTTTTACCGGCATCGTCGAAGTCAGCGGATTAAGCATTGGTTTTAAAGCCGCTGGCTGTTTTAAAGCTGATATCGCTTCAAGCTTAGGCAATACTGGTTTTATTGTCTGGGTGAAATTATTATCTAATTTAACCCATTGCGGTTTTATAAGAACCGGTTGGGTGATGGATGCTGCAATCGGGCTCTTAATTGGTAAAAATACAGGTTTTAAATCTTTATTAAATGCCAGGCCGGATTGTCCTAAATTAATCTTAATCGGCTCAGGCTGTTTGATTTTAAGGATGTCTAATTTTTTAACCCCGTTAAAATCAGCAGGAATAAATTTAGGTATAGTAAGCGCCTGCGGCATTTGTGTTACTTTTGTATCCAAATACGAGTTAAGCGGCTTGATCGTGTTAAGCTGCATTAACTGAGGCTTAATGGAAATAGCCTGCGTGGAAATGGGTGCGAATTGTCCAACTTTAGTAAATCCCGGGTTGTAAGGTCTTACGGCCGTAGAATAATTAGGTAAGAGATTATTTTTATAAGGCGTAATAAGCGCCGGTGTTATGGGTTTTATAGTGGTATTTGGTTTAATGTCTAGCTTAGGTAGTTGTATTGGGTTTTTCTGGATTAAAGGCGCTACTGCAGGTTGAATTGCTTTAGGCTGTAATACTGCCGGCGCAACTGGTTTTGCCAGAGGCACTAAATTAGGCGCTTTTGCTATCTCAAGAGGAGCAGGCATTTTAACCGGAGCAGCTGCTTTGGCAATATCCAGTTTAGGCGCGGCTATTACCGGCGCATTAACAATTTTTATTGGTTCAGGTTTGGCCTGTTGCGCCGCTTGGGCAAGGTTAATTCTACCGACATTTCTATTCTGCCATTGCGTATCAAGCTGATTTTTTATCTGGGTTTCAATCCGTTTGTTTGCGGCAGATATGAGATTGTCTTCAAATTGCTTATTTTGTTTCGCTATCCAAGTTGTCGTTGGATCGAGAGATGAAGGTTTTTCTAATTGGGCATTAAATTTGTCAATGTCAGCAGCAGTAACAACAATTTTAGTGCTGGGCAAAAGCGCCTGAGTTTGCCTTGGGGTTAATGCTAACGCTTGCGGCGCAGTCCCGGCATTACCGGGATTATAGACTATAGGTGTATTAGCACCAATCGGAGTGTTCTTGTAATTCTGAAACTGGTTGAAAGAATCTATTAAAGGATTCCCTGTTGAGGAAGTATAAACCTTTTGAGCTTGTTGGGGTTGATAACCGGCCGGTGCCATTGGCCCTGCCGGGCTTGTATATTGAGTAGTTGTCTTTGGTGTCGAAGCAGTAGCTGCGGTAGTGGTAGAAGAGTCGCCAGCCCACGTATTGATGTTTCTATTGTCTATTATTTCACCACCGCCAGAATCAGGTGAAGCGCTATATTG
>JBAZGZ010000024.1:0-12605 GCA_041652615.1 Candidatus Omnitrophota bacterium
TATGGATCATGCCAATAGTTTCTTTCTCTTTGCTTGATAAAAAAATCGGCAGACAGTCAGCCGTTCTAACCACACAAACAAGGCCGGGAGTTTTTGTGATTAAGCCATCACCCTCATAGCAGCCGGGCTTATCAATATTATTAATTATGGAAGAATGGATTTGGTGAAGGAACGCGATTTTGAAATCTTTTGATAATCCTTTTAATATTAGCGGCAGGTCTTCTTCGGAGTTTCCCACGAGGTTGGGCTTACTAAATCCTGCGATTACATTATCGCCAAAGAAGTCATCAATTATAAAACAATTCTCTTTTTCAACCAGCTTCACGATATAATTTTATTGGTTCGCTAAGTATACAGATAATTATAGATACTTAAAAGTAGAGAGTAGAGGACAGAAGGTAGAGAAATGGGGAGAAAACCATAAATTTTTTAAGGCTTTAGAATATCTTATTAGAATAATGGTAAAAACTCTTTCTCTCTACTCTCTACTTGCTACTCTCTACTCTTAAATGATTTCTATTGTCTTCTCTCGGTTTTTAAGCCCCTTTATAATACTTATGTTGTATTTTTTTACCTTAAAATGTTCCGCAATCATTTCTATCAGTTTTTTATTCGCTCTATTTTCTATGGCAGGCTCTGTCATGTAAACCTTAAAAACATCTTCAACTTTTTCTATCTTCTCTTTCTTTGCTCTTGGAACAACTTTAACTTTTATCGTCATTCGCCTTTACCCATCGAATCAATTTTTAAGGAGATGCCTTCTATTTTCTTTTTTACATCGTCATGCTTTAAAGAAGCATTCCTTAAATGTGTTCCCAATACCGCGTGTTCCTGTAAGATATTTTTTATATCCTCATCAAGCCTTCTTAAGATATCATAAATTTCTTTCGCCCGCTTTTCTATCTGCAAAGCATTCAGGCCGATAAAGATCGTCTTTAAATAAGCATACACTGTGCTTGGCCCGACAACGAATACCCGTTTTGCGTGCGCGTAATCCAGCATACTTGATTCGGTAATTATTGAATAATATACCGCTTCCGACGGCACATACATCAGACAAAAATCAGTAGTGCCTTCGTCAGTAAAAATGTAAGTTGAAGTTTCGTCAATTCTTTTCTTTACACCATCTAAGAATGCTTTTTTAAGCTTCTCCCTGTCGGTTTCTTGAGCTTCAATGTAATTCTTAAAAGTGTCTAAAGAAAATTTAGCGTCAATAGGAACAATCCCCTGAGGGAGCCTAATAGCAAAATCAACTTTCTTGCCATTCCTGAACATATATTGAGTAAGTATAACGTCCGCGGGCAATATATCTTTTATGAGCGCTTCTAATATGATTTCACCTACTACCCCTCTTGCTTTGGTTGGCTTTAATATATCGTGGAAAGATTTAGTCAGGCTGAGTATCTGTGAATTATCCCGGTCTAGACTGCCGATTTTTTCATATAATTTAGAAAGCTCGCTCAAAAGATTCTTTGAGACATCAAGAGAATTCGTCTGCGCCTGAAGTATATTCTTTGTAAACTCATCTTTAATATAATCTATTTTTTGATGAAGCAAAGCATCATGCGCGCCTTTGTTCTTCAAAAGAAGAATAAAGATAATAATAAGTAACGTGGTTATTATGCCTAAAAAAATATATAAATTCATAGATAAGATTATTTTAATTCTGCTTTTATTTTATTATAAATTTCTTCCGGTTCCGGCATTCTCCCCTCTCCATAAGCTCCACAGGCAAGGAAACCCTTCCCCGGATTTAAAAATATATACCTTTTCAATTTCTTTAATTTACCTACGTTTTCCTGGATTAGAGGGTTCTCCCACATATTCGTATTCATTGCCGGAGCAAAAATTATTTTTTTATTTTTTGGCAGCGCGCAAATTACAGTGGTAAGAAGATTATCGCAGATACCATTTGCTATTTTTGAAAGTGTATTAGCCGTAAGCGGTGCGGCCACACAAATATCAGTCCACTCCGTTATCTCTATATGTTTTACCCTCTCATCTTTCGCTAAAGAAAACATATCAAGATAAACAGGATTTTCTGAAAGCGTCTGAAATACCAATGGCGAAACGAATTTTGTCGAACTCTCGGTCATTATTACTTTTACATTAAACCCATCCTTAACCAAGAACCTTACAAGCTCACAAGTCTTATAAGAAGCAATACCGGCGCATACGCCTACTAAAACATTCTTTTTCATTGTTACCCTCTCCCTATAGATGCGGATTGCCGCGGATATCCGCCTCTACCCTTTAATGACTTTCTCGAGATTATCAAAAAGTGATTTTTTAGAGCTAATCGATATTATATTTTTGTCTGTATCTATAAGAAATGACTTATAGCCTAACTTTAAATCTTCTAAAGCGTTGGCTACTACAAAATTGCTTCTATTAGCATTAAGGCTTTTAAAAGCTTCTTTGAGTAAGCCTTTCCTCTTTATCTCCAATTTGAATTGTATCAAAATTGCCTGTTTTTGGAAGCTTCTTATTATCTTGATAATTTTCTCCGCGGGAACCAATTTTAGGGCAAAAGGCTTCTTCGCGGAAGGTATTTTCCCTTTAAATATCTTACCTAATCTATAGTCGGCAACTGCCGCGCTATGTATTATTGCGTCATAACAATTAGCCGTCACTTCATCTGTAATTCTTTTTTTAAAATCTTCGAAATATTTAAAAGGGATTATTTTTATACCCTTTAATTCTGCCTTATTTAAATATGGTGAATTAACAAGCAAGGTTACAGAATGGCCTTTGTTTTTAAAATTCTTGGCAAGAAAAATTCCGGTTTTACCGCTGAATATCGTAGTAATCACACGTACATCATCCAGTTTAATCCAAGTCGGGCCTGCAGTTATTAATATCTTCATAGCTATGAAATTATCTTACTGCCAATTCTCTCTTTGAATGTTTTTCCCGGGGCTTGGCATCGAGAAGATAATCCTTTCTTATCCTGCCCAGAGCTCCAAAAATACTCTTTTTGATATCGGGATAATCGGCCTCTAAATTTTTAATAACTTCTCTGACCTTTTTACGTGCGGAATTGCCACCATAAGGACAATCATATTGTGTATCCGGAAAAGAAAACCTGGAAACCGCTTCAATAATCTTTGTCTTCTCTAGGTAGCACAAAGGCCGAATTACTGTGAGCTTTCCGTGAAAAAGTTCAACTTTCGGCTTCATTGTGCTTACCTCTCCGTTAAAGAAAAGATTCATCAGGGTAGTTTCTATTATATCATCTAAATTATGGCCAAGAGCAACTTTATTAAAACCGCCGGCACGAGCAGCCTCAAAGATAATTTTCCTTCTGCTCCACGAACACCAGAAACAATTAATCTCGCTTTTTTTTAATTTGAGCTCTTTTACAATATATTCTATACCCAAAAATTTAACATAGCGTTTTAAAGCAGCTTTATTAATTTTAATAAAATTGGTGTCTACAAAACAAACGGCGATTTCAAAATCTATCGGGATACGAGCCTGACGCATCTGGAAAAGCTTTAAAAGCAAAAGGCTGTCCGACCCTCCGGAAACCCCGATAAGCACCCTGTCACCATCTTTTAACATACCGTAATCAGCAATAGCCGTGCCCATTGTTTTATAGGCATATTTGACTAACCCTTTGAACTCAGCCTTTTTATCTACTAGATTCATAAGAATATTTATATTTCTTTATCTACTCTAGTTATAATTTTGATGGTTTTAGTAAAAAATGAAAATAGAAAATTGGTTGGGATTACAATTGGAAAAAATCCATATCTTTATTTAGTTTTTAAAAAATCGCTATTTCACGGCAAGGGCAATCTGAACTAAAGAATATTAAGCCCTGGTTATAAGTTATAACTTCAATTATTAATTTATGTCTAACCCTAACACAAGATAAAATTGTTGTCTTTGCTATTCGTTACTGGCTACATATATATGTTTATTTTGTCCAGCAATGCCCATTACTATAACCACTCGGCAGACTACACAGCCAAGGTCAATTCTTAACACAACAAACAGAACGGCTACCGCCAATGGCATTTGTCGGGCTAAACTGTCGAGAAGTATATCCTGCAGGGCAACTCATAAAGGCTCCAGCATTACAAGTAACGGTTCCCCACAAGAAAGTTGTACAGCCCGGCCATGAGTCTACCGCACAACCAATAATATTTCCGCTCCCACCGGCATTTTGCCAGCTAACAACTCCAACACCATTAGTCACTAAAGCCTGACCACTAGTTCCATCTTGAGGAGGTAAAGTGTAGGGATTAGGATCACCTATCTTTACCGTTCCTTTAACCTCTAATTTTGCCTGGGGAATACCTTCCCCAATATCTATACCTACATTCCTGTTAGTACCATTGATAGTCATTACAGGAACGTGAACTGAATTAATTGGCCCGGCGACATGGAAATCAAGCGCTCCAATCCTGCCTGATTCTAAATGGCTTATAAATCTACCTTTAACCGCGGCAAATTCGGAAAAATTGTCTGCTCCTACACCTGTAGTAACTCCTCGAAAAGAAAGGCATAACCCATTGCCATCGGTAGTATCGGTATTTTGTATGGAAAGCACCGATGGGGTGCCGGAATTTACATCAACAACATGTAATTTTCTCTGCGGATTATTTGTGCCAATGCCAACATTCCAATTATTATCATTGGGGTAGATAAAATCCATTATAGGTGCAGGGTTATCAACAAATGTCCAGAAACTTCCTCCTACATCTTGCCAGGAAAGAATCCCACCCTGAAGAGTACACACCCTTAGTCGATTTAACGTATTATCGTAATAGACTATCCCCTCACTATCAGTATGAGCATTATCACAAATGCCAGCATCTGCGGTAGGGGTAGGGAATAAACGTAAATTTCTGTATACTCCAAAAGGAGCAGGATAATACGTGGTTATGGTAAGGGTTTCGGTTTGAGCAAAGCCTGGTAAACTTATAAAAAAAGCTAAAACTAAGAAAATGGGGGCGAAGAATAACTTTACCATAGAATATCCTTCTTTATTGGCTTAATCTAAATTTATCTTCTTGAGCCTTTTCTGTCTCTGGCTACTTCAACTATTGGCCTTTTACCGGTCTTAAATTTTCTAAATGTTTGAATTATTATTTCGGCCTCTTCAAAAGGAACAGTTATAAAAGAAAAATTTTCGAATATCCTTACATCCTGGATCTTGCGGCTATCGACGTGAGTTTTTTCCCTTATAAACTCAACTAGCTTTTGCGGATTAAAGCGATCAATACTGCCAAGGGCGACAAAAAGGCGGGTTTTACCTTTAGTATTCACAGAAACATCTTTTATCTCATTATAACTTTTCTCATCAAGTTCATCGCCAAATGTATATTTAAGCAAAGCCGCGAGCACCTTTTGCGCCTCCCGATCTTTTAGCATATCATCCGCAAGGCTTAAATAATCAGCGTAAGCATCTGAATCAAGTATCGTCCCCAGCCTGTCTTTTATTTTTGCTCTTTTCGTCTGGATAATTTCTGCTATACCCGGTAACCTTTCTTTTCTTATATTAGTTTTGGTTAGTTTCTTTATAAATACGAGTTTGCGGTATTCAGCAGGCGTAATAAAAGTTATGGCTGTTCCTTCTTTACCTGCTCTGCCGGTTCTGCCAATTCTATGCACATATGACTCCGGATCCTGCGGCAAAGAATAGTTGATAACATGCGTAAGGCTTACTATATCTATACCTCTTGCGGCAACATCAGTAGCAACCAGGATATTAATTCTTTTTTTCTTAAATTTATCAAGGATACGTTCTCTTTGGTGCTGTGATATATCCCCATGTAAAGCTTCAGCGTCATAACCGTGATCGATAAGTTTTCTTGCAATTTCATCAACGTCTATTTTTGTCCTGCAAAAAATAAGCCCGTAAAATTCGTGTTCCACGTCAACTATACGGCAAAGCGCTTCAAATCTATCACCAAAATTAACCTCAAAATATATCTGATCTGTAAGGTTTGTTGTTAATTGCTCGGCATCTACTTTTACAACCTCATAACTTGGCATGTATTTTTTAGCAAGGCTGATTATCCTCTGAGGTATGGTTGCAGAAAAAAGTAATATTCTTTTATTTTTATTCGTATGCTTTAATATTTCCTCTACGTCATCAATAAAACCCATATTTAACATTTCATCGGCTTCATCTAGTACGAGATAAGAAATATCCTGAAGGTGCAGGCTTTTACGCGAAAGATGATCGAGTATTCTGCCGGGGGTTCCGACAACTATATCAACCCCTCTATGCAGTCTTCTTAGCTGTTCCTCTATAGACTGGCCGCCATAAATTGCCGCGATCTGAATATTTTTGGTACCTTTTAATGAATTTATCTCCTGGGCAACCTGTAAGGCCAATTCTCTTGTCGGCGTAAGGATTAAAGCCTGAGGCAGACGGGAACCGCCTTTTAATTTTTCTATAAGCGGAAGGCCGAAGGCGGCAGTCTTGCCTGTGCCGGTTTGCGCTTGGCCGATAATATCGATATCTTTCCCAAGGAAAAGCGGAATAATAACCTTCTGTATCTGGGTAGGCTCTTCAAAGCCCTTCTTAAGAAGGGCTTCCAGGCAATTCTGTGAAAGTCCAAGTTTTTTAAAACTAGCTAGTTTTTCCATATTGTTTCTGATTTAAGTGGCCTGGAGCCCTAACGGGGTGACGTTTCCCCCGAAATCGCCTAACCCGTATGGGGGGGGCGATTTCGGGGACTTTACCCCGGGAATCCTCCGGATTCCTCGGGGCCTTTCATCTTCTACCCACTGGCTATGCCAGTGGCATTCAGGCAAAGGAACTAAAATATCGTATATTCTACACTATAAATGGGGTTTTGGAAAGGAGAGTTTTAGTGAACACATCATTTTTTCAAGTGCCTGGCTGCTCGAAGAGCAGGCGTGCGCGTAGAAAAAATGATAGTGTGAACTACCCCCGAGCGAAGCGAGCGGGGTAATGAATCTTAATTTCAAACGCGAGGCGACCAAAGGGAACAAGTGGGGCAATAAAAGCGTATGTAAAAACGTGAAGATGTTGAATATCATTGATTAGTCAGTTTACAAGTATTCTACGCCATGCACTCTATGCGATTACCTGCACATCCTCCCAAATTCACAATTCTTGCATTTGTTCTCATCCTTCTCCGGAGCAAAAGCAACGTTTGGATCAAAAATTTCTTTAAAAATAGCCTCCAGAGATTTCAAACAAATTTCCATAATCCTCTCTTTTTGTTCATAATCCTGCTCCTGGATAAAAGCTTTACGTTCCAGTGTACGGATGCTATAAAGCTCGGCATTTATTTCTCTGTCTACAAATTGCTTTTTAACGAAATAATAATATAAAGGCAATTGGAAAGATTTGATATTCTCCCTGATAGATTCACGGGTAAATTCTATTTCCTGGAGGTATTTGAGCGCTTTTGGAGTTTTATCAATTTTCCCTGTCTTATAATCTATGATGGTTAAAGAATGATCTTCTTGCTCATCGATCCTGTCAACTTTCATAATGAAATCAAACGACATCCCGGGAAGTTTTAGCTCTCCCTTAAATTCTTCCTCAAGATATAAAATCTTTTGTATCCGGCTAACCGCTTCTTCCTCTAAAAATTTCTCCATCCGGTTTTTAATAATACCTTTTAAAAGTAAAGAATCTGACTTCATGCGCTTTTGGATGCTTGAAGAAAAATTGTTGTTAAATATTTCCCAAAAATAATCCTTGTATTCTTTATCTATGATTGGTTTTCTGTTAATAAATTTTTTAAAAGTCTCATCAAGAAGCTCATGGATGAAATTTCCGACATCCGCACCTTGAGGCTCATCAAGCAAATCTTCCGCCGGGGCTATCCCAAGCACGTATTTATAGTAAAACTGCAAAGGACACTCTAAGTATGTATTGAGACGGCTTGCGGAATATCTTTGTTTTTTCAGAAATTCAACCATATCAACGGTTTTTGCTGTTATCCGTTCTTTACGGTTAAGCTTTAAGTTAAAAACTCCGCGTAACGCCTCCGGGATCTGGAGTTTATTAAATTGTTTTTGTTTTTTCCAAATCAATTCTTCCACGAATCTACTTTTTTCTCTTTGCTGATTCTCCTCATATATAATATAAACCTTATTCGCAGTTTTTATCAGGCTCGTAAATTGATAACGTTGTATCTCCTCTTCTTTTTCAAGGCGATTTAACCCTAAACTAAGCATAACCTCGCGGGGTATGAGCGGCTCATAAATTTTCAACTTGGGCAATACCCCCTCATTAACATCCATAACTATAACGTTCTTAAAACCCAAAGAACGCGTCTCAAATAATCCTAAAATCTGCAACCCTTTTAAAGGAGAGCCCGAGAAAGAGATCAATTCTGTTTTAAGCTTGTATAAAAATATTTCGCACATCTCACCAAGAGCGAACGGCTCATTGCTGAAAATGAGCGCCCGAAGCTCCTCCTTAATTGAAATAATCCTTTCAATGATTTTAAGGTTAAAAGAGAAAGCGCTTGCCATGCTTTTTTCTAAGAGCATATCCGTAATATCCGAAAGCACGAAAGAAAACTGGAAAAAATTGCTCACTTTATCCCATGAATTAAAAAAGAGGTTATGCAGATTCTTTATAATTTTCCGTAAATCATCAATGCTTATGCTGATGCCCATATTTAGCAAGGTATCACAGGAAGCCCTGTAAATATCATCAAGGTTTTCAATCGCGTTCAAAGAAATAAATAGGCTGCCGCCTATGTCTGTTTTTATTTTTCCGGTTAATACTTCTTCGATCTTATGCACAAGAATCCTTGTCACGGAAGAATCTTCGGAAAATTTTATGTTTTTTACCAATGGGTGCCGCAATACATCCAAATAATCTTTTGTATAATACGCGCCGGCTTTTCTCGTCTCTTCTGCCTTAAAAATCGCCTCAAATAACGCGAATACTGAACTCCTTTTTAAAGGATACCCCATGGAAACATTAATATTTTTGGCAAACGCAGAAATTTCCGAGAGCAAAGGTACAACGCTTTCAGGCTTTGGCAACACTATCACCGTATCGTCCTGCTCTTTTATCTCTTTTAAGGTTTCGCGCACGAAACAAACTTGGGAATGCAAATCAAAGCCCGTACGAAAAATAATCTTTGGCTCATTTTTAGACCGCTCTACCGGCTTTAATGAAACATTTAATTTTTTAGCATTGTTTCTTAATACCGACCAATCGTTTTCATCGCCCTGGAAAATGCATATACCCTTCCCGTTATTATAGATTGACTTAATAACCTGGAGTTCTGTGGTATGGATATAAAAGAAATTGCAAAATATTATCGAGTCGAATTCTGGAAAACTTTTTTTATCAACCGCTTCTGACGCGGCTACATATAAAAGCCCGCGGGAAAACTTACCTTTTTCTTTTAAGGTTTTGTGATAAGCCTCTCTTAAGACTATTATATTCTGCAATAATACATTTATGCTCTCCGGAACATCAAAACCGATATTTGCGCTTTTTTGAACCAGGCCCAAAGAATCATTCTCTATTTTTTCCAAATCAAGCTGCTCGATGAATGAAATAAATTCTTCCGCCCAGGGTAAAAATTCTTTAAAATTTTCTCTCCCTTTTAAAATTTGCGTAAATTTATCTTTAACAAGACTGTAGATAAGGTGGCAGGCATCAAGCGAAGCCATTCTTGATACGGGCGATTTATCCTTTACTATGTATTCCATAAACTCGTCTATCGAAAACGCATTGGGCGGGAAATATGGCGCTTTTAAACGTTTACCGAGCTCCCGCCGCAAGAAAAGATTAGGCCGTTTACCGCCAAAAACACAGGCAATTCTGCTGAAATCATTATCGGCATTCTTGAAATTACTGATTATAAAATCGCTGACATTAGCAATAAAATCTTCACCCAAATTATAAGTAATAATCTTATCCATTTATGCTTGCTCCGCTCGCATTGATCACAGCGATTAAGAAAAGATTACGGTAATTCTAATTGAAATCACTGCGATCATTCCCCTAATCGTTAGAATCCTTTACTTCTTCGAATTTTGTTTCATTAAGATACAATAAAAAACCTTTTACTTTTTTCCGCGGGTATAATTTTTTAACTATATCGATATATTCTCTTATCTGAGCTATATACTTTTCGCTTGCTTCGCGTGAACTCTTATAGTCAACAACCCATACCTCTTTTTCTTTTACAATCAAACGGTCTACACGTTTTGTATCGCCTCTTACATCTACAATTTCTTTTTCAAGATAAAGCTTATCAGTCCCTACACTGAAGAAGGGCTGCATTTCTTTATCCTCAATAAGCCGGATTATAATTTCTTCTGTCGCCGTAAAATCATCAAAAAAAGGATATTTAATCTTTGCGCAGCTTATGGCTTTATCTAGAATGTTCCTTTTATCTTGGGTCAAAGCATTATCAATAAAAGAAAGGATAAAATGTATAACATTTCCCTGTAAAATCTTGCCTCTGTTTTTCAAAGAAGGAACATCTTCAAATTCATCCTTAATAAGCGAAAGGTATTCAGCATAGGCAGATGGCGAAAGCGTAACCGATGGCCGCAAAGGCCCATTCTTTGTTTCATAATCACGCGGCTCGCCAAGTTCTTTTATTTCTTCGGGGATTAAATTTCGCGCCTTATTGGCGGAACTTGCGCTTTTCTTTGGCATAAAAATATACATTTCAAACTTAGCCCGTGTTAAAGCAACATATAAGTTATTAAACTCATTAAGACAGGCTTCTATGTACGCTTTTTCGTATATTTTTTTGAGCCTTTTGGAATACTTCCTGTGCTCCTTGGTAATCCTTACCAGGCCGCAGGAATTTCCTTCCGGCGTGATATATGAACCGGGTATTTCTCCTGTCTCAGCGTTAACGTCAATACGCAAAAACGGCAAAATCACCACTCCGAATTCAAGACCCTTTGATTTGTGAATGGTGAGAACATGAACGGAATCAGTTTCATCAACGCTTACATATAATTCTTCTTTTTGGGCTGTATCTAAATATGAAAGAAGATCCCCCAATCCTGTATATTCATCTTCCTGCTGTTTAATTAGCTCTAAAAACTTCATAAAAAATGCTTGGTTTTCTTTGAAATTATCCATAAGACGATAGCGCTCATATATGCTTATAACAAGTTCATACGGCGAAACAAAACCAACTCGTTTAAAAAAATCTTCAATATATGTGTTCCAAATTTCCGGGTAGCGCTCGCGTAATTTTCTATATAAGTTGACTTCATTTTTACTTGTTCTTTCTTTGCGCAGGCCAAATATAAAATCAGTTATCTCTTTTTGCGAAATACCGGTCGCCATAGTAAAAATATCTCCCAATATAAAAAAAGCAAAACTCAAATCATCTATCGGGGAATACAAAAACCTTAAAAATGAAATCAGCTCCTGTATCAATGAATTTTCTTGTATGCTTAAAGTCTTTTCTGATTCAACAGAAATACCTTTCTCCAGGCACCAGGAAGTTATCAGCTCAACTTCATCGTTATCGCGACAAAGCATCGCGATATCTTTATAAGAAAAACCTCTTGTTCTTAATTTATCTATTAAAGGAATAATTTTTTCTTTTGTCTTAGCGTTGCGGTCCTCTTTTTTATCCTCATCGATCCGCTGGACGCTAACATAACCATATGGTTTATCCGGTATATACTCCTCATGCGAATCACTGAATGCGCCAAAAATGTGTTTTATCAGCTCTTCCTTATCCCCCACGTTATCTTCGATATCCATTTGAAATATCGCGCTTATAAGATTTTCCTTGGAAAATATTTTATTATTAAATTCAACGATAGCTTTATGGCTGCGCCAGTTTTTGGTTAAGCTTTTTGGTTTTGCGTATTCGGAAAATTCATTCTTTACTTCATCAAATAATCTGGCGTCGCCGCCGCGGAACCGGTATATCGCCTGTTTTTTGTCTCCGACATAAAATAGCGAACCGCCGATAGATATAGCTTCCCTGACCATCTCTTCGAGATTTTTCCATTGTAGCCGGCTTGTATCCTGAAACTCATCTATTAAGTAATGGTTAAAGCGTGTTGCCATACGGTAATAAATTTCGGCAATGGTGATACCCTCTTCTCCGAATAACAATCTTGCCTTGGAATTTAACTCTCCAAGAAACAAAACATCATCATGTTTACATATTTTATTAAAATATTCTAAAAGCTTTTCGAAAAGCTCAATATACGGTTTATAAACTACATCGGCGTCTAGCTCTATCAGTTCACAGATATCTTTATGAATATTCTTCCAAAGCTCTTCAAACTCGGGAGGGGCATCTTTATTCTTATTCATCGGAACTTCCAGCGATTTGAATTTATCCGGAAGATTTTTAAGTTCAAAAATTGATTTTGCCTCGGAGAATTTAAGTATCGATTTCTTTACCGTACCATTTAGATCTTGCGGTAAAGTTAACGACAAATCACGGATTGCGTTAAATATTTTAAGTTTTTTCTTGATTATATCCTGGCCGCTTACGTTATAAATATGGAACGGTATGCCATAGGTATTATTTAATTTAAATAACGCCTGGATGGTTTCTAAGATATCTTTTTTAGGAAACCATGAATTTTTATTTTCCACGGAAAGATAATGCATAAGAAAATCTTCAAGAAGCAAAAGCGCGTCT
>JBAZGZ010000025.1:0-12394 GCA_041652615.1 Candidatus Omnitrophota bacterium
ATGCGGGCAAGAATTTATCTCCTCGCAAATGATTTCGATAAGGCCTGGGCTGGCATACATAAAGCAGAAAGTTTAGGTGGTGCAATCAGGCCGGAAATATTGGATCAATTAAAAAAAGCTTCCCGAAGAGAAAAATGAACCTCTCCGCTATAAATGGCGGATTTCTTTGAAAAATTTAGTGGAGGCTCATTCCTTCGAGGAAGTCCGACCCGAAGTTTAATTAGTGAAGGGCGAAGCAGAATAATTGTTTTGACATTTACAAACCTAAGTAACTCTTTTCTGTAAACTTGTTTTTACAACCTATGCTCAAAAATATCGCAAAAATATTGGGAGCGCTGGCAGTAATTATATTGCTGATTTGGGCAATAATCATCATTGATACAAATTACAATCGAAGATCTCTGCAATTCCCCTATCCTTCAAACCTCGTAAAAGCAAACACGATTAATAAATATTTTTGCAAAACCATCGTTGGCACAAGGATTGAAGCTATTGCAAAAAACAATTTTACGATAAAAAAAGGGGTTCACGCGGAAGTTTTTAAGGCAAGGGATAAATTTTTTGTTGAGATCGAAGCGGATAAATTATATTTGGCGAGAAAAAGCTTCTTTAAGTCAAACGACAGTAAGAAAGGTAATCTTTTTGCAATAATTTATAACGATGAACATAAATTATTGGCGATAGATAGCGGTTATATGCTTGGGCCGGGTGCGACTCTTTTTGCCTTTAACAAAGATACCGGGATCGCCACTTTGACAAAGGTATCGACCAATGATGTTTTCACAAATAACCCCGGCACACAATCATACTGCCTTAAATGCGACGCCAGGTAATTTTTGAATTATAGTTAATCATTTCAGCGGTATATTGAAGAAATAAGTAAAACCAAAAAAATATTTATCCGTTAAGAAAATTGCGCTATACTTGTTAATGGTTAAAGCGTTCCTTTATTTGAAAGATATTTCCAGAATAAATTTGGTATGAAAAGAAAATTTTACTTTGTCAGTTTAATTATTATTTATTGTATTTTTGTGCAGGGTTGCGCGGAAATACTACGCGGCTCTACACAGGTTGAGAATGCGGTAAAAAACAAGCTCTGCGTTAAGAAGAAATATTCAAGTATCCTTTGGTCAAAAATAAGCAACAAGGTTTATTTTATGGTAACGCAATACCGAGGGACCGAAAAGAAAGGTATGGATTGCTCAGGATCGCGGGAATATGAGAATTTAAATGGTTTTGCTTTAGGGACGATGAATAATTACCTGACAGGAAATTGCACACGCGAAACAATATGCCACATAACTAAACCTTCCTTGCATAAACTTTATGAAGTTAGCGTGCAAAACGGAGAGTATAATATAAAACCTCTGTGTACAATTGAAACGATTATGGAGGGAGATACAATAGACGAACCTCCTTTTAGGGATATGTATTCAAAAAGTTTCACTAATATTTTTGGTATTAGTGACGTTGAAATATGCGACGGTAACGGAAACCGTTTAAATATGAATAGTTGCGCTCTAACCTTAGCGCCGCAAGGAACAGTATTCGCCGCCTATTGGGAGAATAACATAAGATACCTGCGTGGCATTGATAAAAACAATAATGAGATATATAAAATCCGGGATGATACTTTACCGTTTATTTCCTCTGCCGGCAGAAACTTTATAGGAGATTCTTTTAATGACCCTCAGCAAGAAAGAATGGTCAAACGTCTCAAATTACCCGTTATTGATAGTTATTACAGCAGTATTGAGAATATCACGTTAAACGCTCAAAAAGAAAAATTGGCATTTTATGTGCGCGATTACAAATCGAATAAAAAATCTTTATGCTTTGTGGACATAAACGGGAATAATCTTAAGTGTTTGGAGATAGAGCAATGAGAACTAATTTAAGCGAAGAAACATTGAAATTATTGGCGCAGGCAAAAAAAGCTTCTATATGCATGTTGGACCCGGTAATAAAAGAAGAGCTTATCTTTCGCGCTCTTATCGATATGCAGCATCCTCTTTGGCTCATCATAAAGAATAAATTCGGCTTGGATGAAATCCCAATAAAAAATTCAATATCAGATAACCTTTTAGGAAACCATTCTGACGATCCGGACAACCCGGATAACCTCAAAAAACAGAAATATTATTTTGACATCGCGAATAAAGAAGCGGAAAAAGATAATTCTCGTTTAATCGAACCATACCATTTAGTTAAGGCGATTTTTTTAACAAATGATAATGATATTGTTAAAATTTTTAAAAATTTGGGCGTGCGGATGTCGGTTATTACTGAAGAATTAAATAAAGTTTCATATTCCGATTTAATGGATGCTTTGGAAAAAGCCCACATTCCTAAGCCTTATGCGCCTTCAAGAGAAGCTCTGCGTAAAACCGAAGAGTATTCCACTATCTTGCAATCCGATTCAAGCCCGCGAAATGATTCACAAACAGCGAGTTTTGGAAAGAATCTAAACTTATTAGCTAAAGATGGTAAACTTGATCCGGTATATTTCAGGGACGAAGAGATTAAAACAACGCTTGAAATTCTATGCAGAAAACAGCAAAATAACCCTCTTCTGGTTGGTGAAGCCGGTGTGGGCAAGACTGCGATAGCGGAAGGAATAGCGCAGCTGATTGTTTCGGAAAGAGTTCCTGATATTTTAAAGAATAACGAAATCATAGAACTGAATATAACTTCATTAATTGCCGGTACAACTTTACGTGGGCAATTTGAGGAAAAGATACAGAAAATCATCGATGAATGTGCGCGGAATTCCAACATAATTTTATTTATCGATGAAATCCACATGATCGTGGGGGCAGGCGGGGAAAAAGGCCTAAGCGATGTCGCAAATATCTTTAAACCCGCCCTGGCAAGGGGAAGCCTGAGATGTATAGGCGCCACAACTACAAAAGAAAATAATCAATTTATCGAGAAAGATAAAGCATTAAAACGCAGATTCCAGCCAATTTTTGTAAAAGAGCCCACCACTGCCCAAACTATAGAAATAATAAATAAATGTAAAGATAGATTTGAAAAATTCCATGGTGTAACAATAAACCCTGAGGCTGTTAAAATGGCTGTAGAATACGCGGACCAATACATCAAAGATAAACATTTTCCCGGAAAAGCGATTGACTTATTGGATCATGCTTGTGCCTGCGAGAAGATAGACCCCAATAGCGATAAAATAGTTACGGCGGAAGAAATAGCGGTGTTGGTAGCAAAAGTTGCGCAAGTACCCATAACCCATATATTGGGAGAAAAAACACAGGAACTTTCATTATTGGAACAAAGGTTAAAAACGCGGGTTATTGGGCAGGAAGAAGCGATAAGAAATCTTGTCGATGCGATATATCTAATAAAGATGGGGATGTTCATAAATCTTCAGAAGCCCGAGGGAGTACTTTTGTTTGTCGGCCCTGAAGGTGTAGGTAAAAACGAACTTGCTAAATCTTTAACTGCGGCTCTATTGGGAGACGAAACAAGAATGATTACTTTTGATATGACAGAGTTTAAAGACATAACAAGTATAAATCGGCTAATTGGCGCGGCTCCCGGTTATATAGGTTATGAACAAGAAAGTAAATTAGTAAGTTGCATAAGGGCTAATCCTAATTCTATCATCGTGATGGATGATATTGAAGAGGCGCACCCCGATGTTTTATCATTATTGAAGGATATATTTGAAAAGGGTAGTTTAACTACCCAGGATGGGGAAACCGTATTTTTTTCTTATGCAACATTCATATTGATATCAAATATCGGCGTGGAAGCCTTAAAGGAACCGGACCTGAAAAACCTTAACTATGACGAGCTATGCAAGCAAATAAAAACTACCCTGCAGCATGCCGTAGAGAAAAGATTTAACTCAAGTTTTATTAATACTGTAGATAAAATAATTTATTTTGATCCGTTAAAACGCGAATGGATTAAGGAAATAGTTATAAATAAAATAGAAATGGTTTTAAAAAGATTAGAAGCACGGGGGATTAGAGTAAAAATAAGTAAAGAGACGGAAGAATTTTTAGTCGATAAGGGCTATAGTATAAAGTTTGGAGCACAAACTCTAAATAGAACCATAGAAAACGAATTATTAAAACCTCTTGCGGGATATCTTTTATCTTGCGAAAATAAGGATATTTCGGTCTCCATATCTAAAGATAAAAAACTGGTATTTGGGTGCAGGAATTAGATAAACCTATAATAAATTAGGTAAAATTTTTTACAGATTTAAAAGATTTAGGAATTTAGCTTAAGATGGCGAGGAAAAATTTGAGCATGTTCCGATGAGAAAAGACACTCCAGAACGCTCCAGTCAAAAAATTATAAAAATCCTGCCGATGTTCTCCTCTGCTGATCCGCAAGCGCTTGAAAAAGAAAAAAAAGAATTAGCTAAACTTGATTCACAACCTACTTTAAAACGCTGGAGCGGATATTTTATAAAAACCGGTCCGGGATGGCTGCAAGGTGCTGTAACCTTGGGTGCCGGAACAGCAGCTGCTTGTTTATTTTTAGGTGCCACCTACGGCTATTCTCTTTTATGGGTCCAGCCGCTGGCAATGCTTGTTGCCATAATAATGTTTATGGCTTCTTCTCATCAGACACTTTCAACCGGCATGAAACCTTTTGAAGCTGTGCGTAAATATATCCATCCTGCTTTAGCCTGGACATGGGCGATTGCAACTTTACTTTCCACAATCATCTGGCATTTTCCGCAATATGCTCTTGCCGGAGGGGTAATCACAGATTTCATAAATATATTTACCGGCTATGCGCCTTCCGGCATGGCGCAAATAATACTGCTTTTGGTTATAGGCTTTTTTGTCTTTATTCTGGCTGCATTTATTGTATGGAATTATGGGAAGGGCTTAAGAGGAACAAGAATTTTTGAAAGGATACTTAAAATACTGATTTTAATCATTATTATTTCCTTTGCAATCGTATTCCTACGGCTTGCTGCAAAAGGTAATATTGATTGGTTTGCTTTATTAAAAGGCTTTGTCCCATCCTTTATACCGACGGATCCTAAAGGCGCGACATTGGTTATGGGCGCATTCAGCGCTGCCGTGGGAATTAATATGACTTTTATTTTTGGTTATAGCCAGCTTGCCCGCGGCTGGGGCAAAGAACACCGGGCTCTTTCGCGTTTTGACTTAATCTCCGGGATGCTCCTGCCTTACGTAATAGCTGTCTCTTTAATCACTGCTGTTGCGGCGCTTGTAATTTATACCCCTAATCAATCAATCCCCGGAATAATCAGCCCTGTGCAGGTAGCAAAACTTGTTGCGAACACAGGTCTTGGTTTATTTTTCGGAAGAATAATTTTTGATCTTGGCATTTTAAGCATGGTACTAAGCACCATTATCATGCACATGCTTATCTGCGGATTTGTTGCTTCTGAAATCTTTGGCGTTACACCCGGAAGTATGCGCTATAAATTATCCTGCCTAATACCTATGCCCGGAGTTTTAGGGGTTGTTCTCTGGAAATATATGGGCTACTGGGTTGCTGTGCCTGCCTCAGCAATCGCTGGCCTAATGTTACCTATTGCCTATTTAGGATGGTTTATTTTGAATAATAACCGTGGTTTTCTCGGCGCGGATATGCCTACAGGAAAAAAGCGCATCGTCTTTAATATTGTCATGCTTATTGCCATAGCCATATCGCTCGCCGGCATCATCTTCTATCTCTGCGCGCAAAGTAATTTACTACGCATAAAATGAAGCCTTCCATAGCTCCTCGGGCTAAAGCCAGAGGTTTCGGCATGGCGAATACTAAAGCGGCACTCATAATATATCCGCAGCTAAAGGCTGCGGTTTTGGCGCCGCGAATGTATAAAATTTGTAATGCACAAAGATAATTTAGGTAGGTAATTATTCTGTGGAATATCCTAACTCTTTCAATATCCGGGGTTTATTCTGCCAGTCTGCCAAAACCTGAACCCAAAGTTGCAGATAGACTTTTTTGCCGAAAATTGTTTCTATTTCCTGGCGTGCTGTGCTTCCAATTTCTTTAAGCAGTTTACCGCCAACGCCTACGACTATTTTCTTCTGTGAGGCCCTATTTACATATATATTTACCTTTATATATATAAAGCCTGCTTTTTTAAGCTGACCCTTTGGCACCGACAGAGCGAATAATAAATCTGACGGGTCCCTTTCTGTTTCCTCCTCTTCTGCTTCTTCATCTTGAGGCCCGGCAGCATCTTGCTTGTCTTCTTCCGGATCTTTCTCTGCTATTTCTTTTAAAAACCCGATATCAGTCCTTTTTATGTCTTTTTCCTTAATTTTTCCTTCCATATCTTTAATCGCTTCTACCTCGACAGCTAATGAATGCGGAAGCTCATTTTTTAATACTAAAAATAATTTTTCGCGCACAATATCTGCTACGCGGAATTTTAAAGGAAAATCCGTGCTGGTTTCTTTGTCGTAAAAGGGTACCTGTTCCGGAAGGCTTTCCACGATTGTGTCGCGAAGCTCGGCGATGTTTTGCCCGGTTTTTGCGGAAATCGGAGAATAATACGTTATCGGATCTTTTTCTATATTTCTTTCTTTTAGGATTCTTTGCCAGCACTCCATATACTCACCCATGAATTTTTTTCCCAAATCAATTTTATTCAAAACCATTATTATTTTTATCGATTGTTTGGAGAGAAAATACATTATATCTGATTCTTCTTTTCCAAACGCGCGTGATGTATCTGCCACGTAAATCAGAAGATCACAGCCTTCTATGGACTGCCTGGCAACCGTATTTAATTGGCTGGCAAGACTATCTTTAAATGAATGTATCCCCGGGGTATCCACAAAAACAACTTGCGCGTTCTTTAAATTCAAAATTCCTTTTATTCTATGGCGCGTAGTCTGAGGGATTGGCGAAACAATGCTTATTTTGCTCCCCAGGAGCGCGTTAAGCATGGTGGATTTTCCGGCATTCGGACGGCCAATAATCGCTACAAAACCTGATTTAAAATGTTTGTTATTCATATTTACATATAATGGGATAGAAATACAGTTGATATACGCTCACTTCGCGAGCGATATGCAGTAGAAACACAATTGTATTTCCACTGTATTTCTACCGTATTTCTACTGTATTTCAATTAGATTGTGTCACTTTTTGTCTTCAAAATAAACATCTAACTTACGAACATATTCTTCCAAAACCTTTACTCCATTTTCAAGGTTTGATATTTTCACATATTCGTTTTTCGTATGCGCGTTACCTTTAGAACCGAAACCAAAAGCAAAACTCTCAATGCCTTTATCGATGAGAAAGTTAATTACGGTTGCGCCAAAACTTGGTTTCAATTTTGCGCCTATCTTGTTATTCTTTAGGGTGGCCTGAAGAATTTTTACCGCGGGCATATTTTTGTCTATTTCTATAGGTTTTTGATAAGCAAGTATCTTTATCCTGTATTTTATTTTTTGCTTTTTTACGATGTTTTCTATTTCTTTTACAATACCTTCCTTCTTCATCGAAGGAAGGTAACGGATATCGAGTTCGAAAAAAGCATCGCCAGCAACTATGTTTACCTTGTCGCCGCCGATAAACCTGCCGATGTTTAAAGTGGGCTTTTTTAAAAGCGCATGCTGTTTATATTTTTCTTTACGTTTTAGTATTTCTTCTAAAATATGAACGCCTGCGGCAACGGCATTTATACCTCTTTCTGGATATGCTCCGTGTGCTTCTTTTCCGATAAGTTCAACCCTTAAATGCAAAAGGCCTTTTTGGGCAACAACAATATCAAAATCATCAGCATCAAGCACAACTCCGTAGTCAATATTTTTTAAATGCCTCACTAAGGGTATCAAGCCTTTATGACTGCCAGTTTCTTCGTCTCCGGTAAAAGCAAAAACAAGATCAATATTATTAAGAATGGTTTTGGTTTCTTTTAATTTTTTTATAAGATAGAGCGCGCAAGCGACATTAGCCTTGCAATCCGTGGCTCCCCTTCCGTAAAGCTTTCCTTTATGCACTGAGCCTGTAAACGGTTCAAAACGCCAGGCTTTGCCCGCAGGAACCGTATCGACATGAGGCGTAAATAAAATCTTCTTTTTTGAATTTTTAGAAGACAGCGCACATACGAGATTCGGCCTGTCTTTTTTAAACTCATAGATCTTCGAAGAAACGCCAAGTTTATTGAGGTAATCTCTGATAAAAAGAATTATTTCTTTTTCGTTACCCGGCGGATTCTGGGAATCTATTTTAATTAGATTTTGCAGCAAACTTATCAGCTGTTTTTTCATAAACTTCCTTTAATGATAAACTTAGGTACTCTCCTTTTAAAGGATTATACCCTTTATACGCAATAAGAAAATAGGCAGTTGAAGATAATGAGCCGGTCTTATCTCCCTCGGGTGTACGCCAGCCGTGGCCGGTATCCACAGAAGAGCTTGAAGCATAAGGGAAACACGGATCTTCTCTCCCTATTTTTGACGCGGAAGTAATAAGCATTTTCTGCAATTCGGCAAAATAATAGATTGCCTGCTTTAAATAACTTTTATATTTAACGGGATCTTTTGTTTTATAGAAATCGGCCATGATTTCGAAAGAAAGGATCATCTGCGCTGTCCATTCGCAGGAGATTACCCCGCCGCGGGGAATATTTTTAAATTTAGCAAAATCAAAACCCTTAACAAAAACCTCTCCTTCTTTTCGCTTGAATTTTACCTGAACCTCACAATTCTCGATCGCGAATTCAAGTATACTGTCCGGGTTCATCTTCATAGAAAAGAGCTCCTCCGGGCCAAAAGCAGTCACAGACCAGGCATAAGTATCTGTCGCGATAGTCGCATCACCTTTGCCTCTTATAACCGGCGGGCCATAACTCGTGTAAGCATAATTTTCAATCCATTTTTTTACCTTATCGCGCGCCTCGAGATACTTCTGATCTTTAGTTATCTTATAAAAAGAATCAAAAAAAGCAAAAGCGTCAAGATTGTGTTCTGTAGCATACCACTCGACTGTCGGGCCTCCTTTTATACCGCCCTCGCAGTCCATCATACTTAAAAGAAAATCCGCCACCTTTTGGGCGACCGGCAGATATTTGGGGTTTTTGGTCTCTTTATAATAATCCAAAACTGCCAGGCCTAGCCAGGCATTAGGCCCGCTGTGAATAACGTACTCCGCGCATTCGCCTCCTGTATAGTAAGCGTTATATATGTTTTCTCCTTTATTAACCCGGCTTAGATAAAAATCCAGAATTTTTTCCGCGCGCTGATTGTCCTTAAAAATTACGAAAGTAATTGCCGCCAGCGCCTGATCATAGGTAAACCCCATTTTCTTTAAATTCTGGTCTCCTTCGTAACTTAAAACCAGGCCGCTTAGCATATCCTGGCGATTCTTGATCCATGAATATATGCCTTCGATTACAGGTTTTGAAATTTGTTCCTGTTCTTTTTGTAAACCTTTAAATTCTTTTTCGATATCAACACTTGCTTCTTGATATTCTTTTTGACGCGCTTTTAAAAATTCGCTTTCTCTTTTTAAAGCGGAAAGCTCTTGCTCCAACGAAAAAATCTTTTCTTTAGATATTTCTTTGTCTGTGTTTTGTTCGTATTTTTTAGTTTCTTCTTCCAGGACAACAATTTCTTTATTTAGGCGCTCCTCTTTTTCCTTAAAAGACAGGTCTTTTTTTGAATGTTCACTAAGCGCCTCTCTTAAGTTTGAGCTTCGCTCGATGATATCAACATACTTTTTAACCAGGTTCCTGTTTTCGACAGTCAGTATCGCTGTCCGAAAAAATAAAGAGACGGAAAAAATCACAAGCAGAGCGATTGCGGCCGTTATGACTCTCGGGGTATATTTATTAAAAAGAGCATATTTAAAAAGATCGCCTATTTCTTTTTTATTCTTATCGAGAATCTCAAGGCCGATGGAAAAGCGGGAAAAGTCTTTCAGCTCTTCCTGATTCGTCCAGGCAATCATTGCGGTTGCGACTATCGACTTTTTATTAAAAAAAAGATTTATCCGTAAAAGTATTTTTGTATTCTTTAATTTCAGTTTATCCCAAAAACCCCACCACAAATCATTTATAATCAGGCAGATGCCGCCTTTTCCTATATCATGGGTAAAACCTTGGAACCACGGGGTTATTTTTTTGCCGTTCTCATCAAGAATGCAAAATTCAACCGGTAAAACCGTTGAAATCCTTACGTATTTTCGCCTATTATTTTGCATATATTTTTCCACAGATAATCACAGATAAAAATCACAGATTAGCGCAGATACTCTATACTGTAATAGAAATACCGTTGAAATACAATAGAAATACTGTGGAAATACATTGTCTAGCGTTAACGTTAAGCGAACAAACGAAACAATGCATTTCTACTGTATTTCGCGAACAAAGTGAGCGGATATCAACTGTATTTCTATTCCCGTATTTATGCTAACCTAGCATTATAGCGAGCCTGATTTTCTTAGACTTTTAATTTTACTAAAAAAATCATTAAAGCGGTCGTGTTTGCGTAAATTTTCAAGATCGGGATCTTTAACTATATAGGAAAAATCATCATATCCTAAAAGCACTGCTCTTTTTAGCTCTTTAAATGCTTCATCGATATCTCCGGAAAGCGAAAGGCTGCAGGCAAAATTATAATGCACAATCGGATCTTCCGGTTTCATATTGACAAGTTTTCTGTCAACCTCAAGGCCCTCCTGGTAAAATCCTTTACGCGTATAAGCGTCGCCAAGGGAAGCAAGGGCGTGAAAAAAGTTAGGGGTCTTTAAAAGGAGCCCCTCGTAAAATTTTATCTCAAAGTCCTTTTTCGGCCTCTTATTCATGCTTTCTCCATATCTGTGTAAAGTTTAATGTGTAACGTGTAATGCCGGTGTAATGTTTAGTTGTGTAATGGCATTACACATAGAGCCATTACACCCACTTTACACATTACACAAATTTTCAATATCACTTCTTCTTTAAGATAACCTCTTCTCTTAATAAAAAAAATACCTGTTCAAGGTTTTTCTTGAACTCTTTGTATTCATCAACCTGAACAAATCTTTTATTTATATCGAACTGTCGGTTCATCTCAACAAAATCTTTACCGGCGGTATATGTTGATTTAAAAGTAAACCATGGTGTATTTAACTCTCTGCCGCCGGGAAGAAATTGCACCGCCAAATTCGCGGGGAGGTTTATTCTTATTTTAGAAATCTTTTTAAAAATTCCCACGAACTCTATAGGAAAAGATCTTTCTTCTCTGCCGGCATAGGTTGTATCCAAATCTATATCATCAAGCACAGGAATGATCCTTAAATCTCCAGCCGGATTTAAAACTTTTTGCGCGCTGAAAGTGTATTCCATTACCGGATTTTTGTCAAAATCATCCTCGTTCTCTGTTTTATAATCAATAAGTTTTGAAAACGGGCTTATCTGGACCATTTTTTTCTGGATATCTGACTTGATAAGATCGGGGTGAGTGTACTTGAAATAATAACGCTGATAGGAAGAAAAGAAACCTTCAGTTGTTATTTTTCTGCTTATAATCGCGTCTTCATTCGCGTCTATGTTCAGTGTAGTTTCATAAATTCCGGCATTATCTTTTAATAAAGGTGTGGTTAAAATTTCATATTTATCATTCAGGAAAACAAGTACATTCCTTTCCTGGTCACCGAGCGGTATATCAGAGAATGACACCGTTGAAGCGGTCGCATCCATAAAAATTGTTTTTCCGTCTAAGACAATCGCGCTGATTGCGTGGTCGAAAATCACCGAAGGAAAATCTTTTTTCATATTATAGATTCCGCGGGTTGGGATAAGAACCGGGTAAGCCTTAAGGCCTGCTTCCCGCAGCATCGCCACAAGAAGAATTGACTTATCCTTACAATCGCCGTATCTATTTAGAAAAATATCATTAGCAAAGTGAGGCTCATATCCGCTCTCTCCGTATTCAACAGCAACATAGCGCACATTTTTTGCGCAAAACTCGTAAATCTTTTTTGCTTTTTCAAAATCGTTCGTTGAATCCTTGATAAGCTTTTTGACGAATTCTTTTACTTCCCTGTTAAGCTCTATTTTGTCTTTGTAAAGATCCTCCCACCATTTGTAAATCTCATCCCAGCTTGAAAAATTAGACACGCTTATCGCGGGGTTTATCAGGGAAATGGAAGGCATCGGTTCCTCAGGTATGATCGGCGTTATCTCTTTAAACTGCCAGTTATAAACCATTGAGCCTTTTGTTTCTTCTGTTTCAGGCGCAAGTTTTATGCCCTTGGCATACTCCTCGTTAAAAAAACTCGTTTTAATACCGTCGGGTTTTGGAACAATCAATTTAAAATTTGCCTGCCCTACCGGATACGCTTCACGCAGCCGGTAAATAAAACTAAACCGGTTACCCGTGATTAATTTTGAAGAATAGATTTTAAATTTATATTCAATTATGGAGCC
>JBAZGZ010000026.1:0-10887 GCA_041652615.1 Candidatus Omnitrophota bacterium
AGATATAATTTCCGGACCGGACCTCCTCAGAGAGAGCGCGGCAAGTATGTATTTTGCAATACGTATCTCCCAATAAGAAGGAGCCGTTAAAGACACTCTTATAATATTACCTATACCCATCGAAAGAAGGCTTCCTAATCCTATGGAAGATTTGACTATGCCGTTTAAAAATGAGCCTGTGGCAGTAATACCTAAATGCAAAGGGTAATCGAATTCTTTAGCGAAAAGTTCATTAGCAATCATCGTGGATTGTGCATCTGAACCTTTTAATGAAACCATTATATCAAAGAAATTTTCCTTCTCCAGGATCTTCAGATAACTACGCACGCAGCTCACCATTTCTTTCGCCAGTTTATCCGGCCCGGAAAAACTCTTCTTAAAACCACCTGAGTTTATGCCTACTCTTATAGGTATCTCGCGTTCTTTAGCGGCCCTGGCCACAAAAGCAACTTCTCTTTTATTGTAAATGTTTAGAGGGTTAAGCCTTATGCCGTCAAAACCATTATCAATAGCCGAAAGGGCGAACCGGTAATAAAAATGAATATCCGCGACTAAAGGAATTTTGATTTCTTTTTTTAAAATGGCTACAAGCCTAGTGTCTCGCTCTTCCTTAATTGCCATACGCAACGCTTCTGCGCCTTCTTTTTCAAGTAATTTAGCTTCTTTAACAAGCGCTCCTATATCGGAATAGGGCGATTTAAGCATTCCCTTTATCCGTACAGGATGTTTTGAGCCAATTTTTAAATTTCCTAATTTTACTGTTCGTGTCATATTTTATTATTAGATGCTGATTACCGCGGATGTTTACGCGGATTTCCGCAAACGAGTCGCTAGCGTTTATCCGCATTTAGATCCGCGGATATCCGCTTCTATCCCCCTAGAACCACTTACCCCAAATCCTCGAACCGAATTTAACAATATCATTATAAAATACGAAAAGCACTATTGTACCGATTATCGCAATCCCGATACGCGTAAGCAGCATATCTATTTTTTCACTTACTGCCTTACCGCGAATTTTTTCAATTAAAAACAATAATATATGCCCGCCATCAAAAAGCGGCAATGGTATCAAATTAACTATGGCCAGACTCACGCTTAAAATAGCCATAAGATTAAGAATAGCCACCATCCCCAACTTTATCGTCTCAGAGGTTATATAATAGATCCCCAAGGGGCCTGTGACTGCCTCCTTTACTGATAGCGTACCCGAGATCATAAAAACAAATCCTTTTATAGTTAAAACAGTAAGGCTATAGACAGCCTCCAAAGCCTTCAAGGAGCCTTGAAATAAATTATACTTTACCATCTTTACCCTGGAAGAAGCTTCTATGCCGATTATCGAAACGCTTTTTTTTCTACCGAACTCATCCCCCCCTTCGGTTTTTTCCAAAGGAACGGTTAGTAAAATTTTCTCGCCTTGGCGCTCGATCTCAAGCGAAACTGATTTTTTACTTTCGCGTATAAATTGAGTCATATCAAGCCAATGCTCTACTTTTTTACCGTTTACAGACAAAACCCTGTCGCCTTCTTTTATCCCGTAGTTTTGAGCGGGAAACCCTTCTTTTACTTTTCCGACAACCGGCTCAATATACGGAAAACCCATAACAGCTATCGCCCAAAAAAGAAGAAAAGCAAAAATATAGTTAAAAAATGGCCCGGCAAAAACTATTTTTATTCTCGTAAGTACAGTTTTTGAAAAAAACTCATGCTCCAGGCCTTTTGATTCCGGACGATTATCTCCTGCCATTTTAACGTACCCGCCTAAAGGAAAAAGACATAAAACAAAGTCGGTATTTTTCCCTTTGATGGTAAATAAAACCGGGCCAAAACCAATGGCAAACTTCTCAACTTTTACCTTACTTTGCCTTGCGACGATAAAATGCCCAAACTCATGCACAATTATCAAAATACTTAAAATGATTAAAAAGATAAAAAGATTCATGTTTATTCTATCTCCTTTTTATACACGAATTTCTGCGAATCAGAGACGAATTGTCACGAATATAAAAACGGATAACTGTTGATTTATTCGTGGAAATTCGTTCCAAATTCGTGGTAATTTGTGTCATATACATAATCAAATTTTAGCTAAATACTCCTTTGTTTTTTCCCTTCCCCAATTATCCCATGAAAAAACATCACTTTCGGTTTTTATTCTCTGCGGTTTATAGTGTGTAAATATATACTCCATAGCCTTGTGTATATCCATAAATTTTATTTTATTTTTCAAAAAGTATTCCACAACAACCTCATCACAAGCGTTCAGGATAACCAGAGAATTATCTTTCCTCTTTGCGGCATCAAGGATAATCTTTAGAAGCGGGAATTTTTTTAATTCCAGCGGCTCAAAATGGAGGCTAAATTTAGTTTTAAAATTGCCTTTATTTGATAACGGCACCTTTTTAGGATAATTTAAAGCAAAAGATATCGGTATTTTCATATCAGGCGGATACATACAGGCAAACAAACTCGTATCATTAAATTCAACCAAGGCGTGAACATTCGATTCCCTATGTATCACTATATCTATATTATCATAATCCAAATCAAAAAAATGGTGACTCTCAATAACCTCAAAACCCTTGTTCAACAAAGTTGCACTATCAATTGTTATTCTTTTCCCCATATCCCACGTAGGATGCGCCAAGACTTTTTTTACACTTACCCTAGAAAGCTCGCTGGTTGGATAATCCAAAAGCGGGCCGCCTGAAGCCGTAAGATATACCTTGTTGAATTCCATGCCGGGCTTTAAAAGTTGAAAAATCGCGTTTATCTCGCTATCAACCGGAATGATTTCAGTGTTAAATTGCTTTGCCTTTTTAAAAACCAAATCACCCGCGGTAACTATCGATTCTTTATTTGCCAAAGCCAGCCGCTTAGTGTGCTCAATATTTATCATCAGCGGTTTTAATGCATGAATCCCTGAAATTGCCATAAGAGAAATGTCCGAGGGTAAAGACGAGAATTCACGAAGCCCGGATTCTCCGGTAAATATCTTTATGTTTTTTGCAATACGTTTTCTTGCCAGGATAGCCTTTTCTTCATCAACTATACATATATAGGAAGGAGAAAATTCTTTTGCCTGTGAACAAATCGCATCAATGCTCTGATTAGTAGAAAGCCCCAGCACTTTAAAATTCGCCCTATTCTCTCTTATAACATTAAACGCGTTCTTGCCTATGGAACCTGTTGAACCGAAAATCATTATTTTTTTCATATCAGATTATTATCTGGCAATCAATATTTTTTTAATTACGGATGCAAACGGATTACAGCGGATGTCACGGATGTATTCATCCGTTTGAACCCTGTTAGATGTTTGCTATCTAACAGGGTGAATCCGTAACAATCCGTGACATCCGTTCTAAAAATACTCATAACTCACCTAAAAAGCCGGAAACGAAATGCTTCCTTTCATCATGGTAACGTAAAGATAAAATATCGGCGCGGTAAAAATTATACTATCTATAACGTCAAGTACGCCTCCCATTCCGGGAAAAATTCTTCCTGAATCTTTAACCTGGCAATCTCTCTTAAGAAGAGATTCGAAAAGATCGCCAAGCTGCGAAATTATAGCAATTATTATGATTAAAAAAAACTTTTCCAAAGTACCCATGCCCGGTACAAACGTTGAAAAAATACCGCCCACCACAAGGCTTGTAAAAAACCCGCCAACCGCTCCTTCAAGAGATTTATTCGGGCTTATCCTTGCCAAAAGAGGGGTCTTGCCATATTTTCTACCCCAAAGATACGCTCCTATATCAGAAGATTTGGTTACGATAATTAAAAAACCCAGAAGTAAGGCTCCTTCTTGGAGCTGTCGTATCCTTATAAGAAAACTAAAACACCAGGAAATATAAATAATAGCAAATACTGTAGTAGAGAGAGACATTATGGCTTGATGCGTCTCCTTTTTTGTCAACTCAAGAAGGAATAAAGAAAAAAGGCCCAGTACGGCAAATAAAAATTGCCCGCCTTCTTTTATCGAAAAATGAAAAAATATGCTGATGGGAATGAATAAGCCGACTGCGATACCGAACGCCTTAAACAATCTGACTCCTTTTTTTTCCACCATATAAAAAAACTCATAAAGGCCTACAAGGATAAGCAAAGAAGTAGCAACTCCACAAAGAGGATAAAACATGGCGGAAAGTATAACAACTATCCCAAGAAAAATAGAGCTAAAGATTCTCTTAAGCATGTACCTTACCAAACCTCCTGTCTCTTGAAGAATAAACACGAATAGCCTTGATCAGTTCATTCTTATTAAAATCAGGCCAATATATTTTGGGGAAATAGAATTCCGCGTATGCCAGGTTCCAGAGCAAAAAATTGCTTATACGTTCTTCGCCGGAAGTCCTTATCAGCAATTCCGGATCCGGCATATCGCCTAAAACTAAATACTTCCCGAAAGTATCTTCATCAATCTGGTTTTCAGAAATTTTTCCATCTTTATAGTCAATTGCGATCTTTTTTGCCGCCGCAACTATGTCCCATTTTCCCCCATAGTCTATAGCGATATTAAAAATAAAGGACTTATTCTCGCGGGTCAAACCTTCGACTTCTTCTATTTTTTTAATAACATCTGTTACTAATCTGTCTCTCCTGCCGATTATATTAAGTTTTATATCGTCTCTGATTAATTCATCCTTGTATTTATGCAAAAAATCTTTCAAATAAGAAAAAAGCAAATTTATTTCTTTTTTAGGCCTGTTCCAGTTTTCCGTAGAAAAAGCAAAAACGGTTACAATTTTCACCCCTAAGCTTTTTGCATCTTTTATTGTCTCCTTTATCCTTTTCGAGCCCTCTCTGTGGCCAATTGAACGCGGCAAACCTCGCTCTCTGGCCCAACGGCCATTCCCATCCATTATTATCGCTATATGTTGGGGAATATTCATTGTTTTACACAGATGATCACAGATTGAAAATCACAATATACAAACCACAAAACACAAACAATATACAATAAACAATTCCGAAATTACAAACAAAAACAAGCGCTTGGTCATTGTGATTTTGGAATTGTGATTTGTTTGTAATTTGTTCATTGTAATTTGTAATTTCAAATCATCTGTGATTGTCTGCGATTTTTATCTGTGGCTATCTGTGTTCCATAAAAGTAAAGGGGGCTTTAATGCCCCCTTAAGAAATAAAACGGTTTTTTGCTCCCCCCTTACTTTACATTTGGATCTTTTTTAATTAGTTCATCTTTTAAATTCTCTTCCAGTTTATCTTTAAGCATTTCCAATTTTGCCAATTCCGTCTTGTACTCTTCAACTTTTGTGTTAGCCTGGGCTAAACCATCAACAAGACCTTTATTCTTTTCTGTTAATGATGAATTTTCTTTTTTCAAATTATCGAACTCTGCTTCAATAGCCATCTTTTCTGCCTGGCTTTTTCTTTCAGAACCTGATAACGCGTTAATTCTAACCAAAAGAGAAACCCCGGCAATGACAAGAACCATAATTAAACCTACCAATAAACTTAGTATTAGAGGTTTATCTTTCATTTTAACTCCTCCTCTTCTTTAATTAATTCCTCTTCCGTTACCGCACCTTTTTCAAATTTTTTAACTGTTTTAGGCAAAATAACAATCTCAACTCTTCTGTTGAGCTGTTTGTCTTCCAGGGTATCATTTGAAGCAACAGGATGATATTGACCGTATCCACTAGCAGACAACCTCTTTGAGCCAACACCTTGGCTTTCAAGATATTCAAGAACGCTTAAGGCTCTGTGTGATGACAATTCCCAATTCGACTTCCAATTTGAATACTTTATAGGCACATTGTCTGTGTGGCCTTCAATTCCTATATTATTCTCAGGTACATTATCTATAAGTATCTTCGCTACCTTATCCAAGCTCGATAAGCTTTGCGGTTTAAGATTAGCCTTACCGGAGTCAAAAAGTACTTCTGAAACAAAGGTAATAACCAAACCCTTTTCTTCCATGCTCAAACGAACCTGTTTATCCCTTATTTCTTTTTCAAGACTCTGTTCAAGCAGCCCCTTTGTCTGTCTTAATTCTTCCAATTCCTTTTCAAGGCTCTGTATACGCTCCGCGTCAGAACGACGGCCTGATTGGAATATTACCGTGCAACCATTGATAAAAACAAGGGATAATAGCAACACACCTAGTAAAACTTTTCTTGACATCTGTACCTCCTTCTATGGCAAATATATACCAATAAAAATCGTAAAATAATTAGATTTAAATTATCACAATTGGGTCTTAAAGTCAAGGGGTATAAAGCCTTTAGGGGGAAAGTAAAAACATGTTCTGCTTCGCCGTTTGCTCCGATTAGATTCCGGTTCAAACGATACCTCGCCAAATCCGTTGTTTTTTTCTAGATGTTACAAAAAAACATCTCCATTTCTGGTTGGATGATTTTAATTTCGGATTAAGATTCTGACTCAGGCAGTGCCTCGTCAGAATCCGTTGTTTTTCTTCTAGATATTCCGAAAAATCATCTCCATTTCTGGTTAGATGATTTTTCGGATAAGGTAAAACAACGGAGAGGGTGAGATTTGAACTCACGGTGGACACAAGGCCCACACCGGTTTTCAAGACCGGCGCTTTCAACCGCTCAGCCACCTCTCCGATAAAAAAGAAAACTATACAGGGTTATTTAATGAACAAGTGCATATCCAGGGTTATTCCTTGTTGTTCATTAACACTGAAGGCGTCTGCCCGAAGTGTCTACTTAATTTTTTCCGGCACTCAAGGAAACCCTTCCGAAGTGCCTTTTATAAAAATTGCTTACTTAGATTTATCCCTTTTTGCCTTAAAAAAACTTTTCAATAGCTGGCTACTCTCTTCTTCTAATATACCTTTTTTTACTTTAATTTTATGATTAAGCTCCAAGGTATTTATATTAACCTTTGAGCCAAAAGCTCCGGTTTTAGGGTCAGAAACTCCGAATACTACACATTCTATGCGTGAAAGAATAAGCGCTCCGGCGCACATAATGCACGGCTCCACATTAACATAAAGGGTACACCCTTTAAGCCACTTTGATCCCAATGCGGTTGTCCCTTGAGTAATAGCTAGAATCTCTGCGTGCGCCGTGGGATCATTAAGACGCTCGACCTGGTTATGAGCTTTTGCGATAATTTTACCTTTATATATAATTACAGCACCAATCGGAACCTCGTCCTCGCTAAATGCGCATTCGGCTTCAATGAGAGCCTTTTGCATATAAAGGCTGTGCTCGAAAAACATATATTTGTTATTGTTTTAAGGATCAATGCGACACATCATTCTGAACAAAGTTAATGATGTTATTATGGAAGAGATCCTTCGTCGCTACGCTCCTCAGGATGAACAGCCTATTAAATAAAACTACAAGGCTGTTCATTTTATTTTATTAATAACCTTGAGGAATATTTTTGTTATCCGGGGATCAAAATGCTCGCCAGTTTCTTTCTTGACAATATCTATAGCTTTTTCTTTACTGAAGGCTTTACGATAAGGCCTGTCCGAAACAAGCGCCTGATAAACATCGGCTATCGCTACGATTCTTGCGCTAAGAGGGATCTCATCCCCCTTTAGGCCCAGAGGATAACCTTTACCGTCAAAACGCTCATGATGATACAAAATAGCAGGAATGGCGCCTCTTAAAGCATGAATTTCTCTTAGGATTTCGGCGGCTGTCCAGGGATGAGTTTTGATAATCTCTTTTTCTTTTTCCACAAGCGGGCCATTTTTAGAAAGTATACTTTCATCTATTCCGACTTTTCCTAAATCGTGCAATACAGCCGCGTGTTTTATATTTTCTATTTCTGAAGGCGGTAGCCCGAGCTCCTGTGCAATTTTTTCTGCAATTAAAGAGGTGTATTCAACATGCCTTCCGGTATAATAATCTTTGGCTTCAATGGCCCTGGCAAAACCGTATATCATCTCAAGAAGATCTCGGGTCAGCAGCGCGTTTAACTTTTCTATTTTTGTTTTAAACGCATCTACCCCCACGATTTTTCTTTCTTTTACAAGCTGCATATGTTCCGGCCTCGAATAAAGGACAACACTGTTGCCTCCCTTTTTCTTGGCTATATTAAGACACTCATGGAAAGCGTTAATTACATCCCTGATGTTATAAACATTATCTCCCGGAAAAGAAACCACGCCCATGCTTACCTTAATATTTAAAGTGAATTTTTTATATTTGAATTTATGTAAAGCAATTTTATCTCTTATTCTTTTTGCAACCAGATAAGCGTTATCTCTTGATAAATACGGTAATATGATAAAAAACTCATCTTCCCTCCAACGCGTAAGGATGTCTTCGTTTCGTAAATTATCGTTAAGAATGCCAACCATTTCTTTTATAACAGAATCAGCGATATTACTGTTATAAAGTTCATTTATCTGCCTGAAATAATCAATGTCTATTACGACAAAAGAAATATTATGAAGGTGCCTGCGCGCACGGCTTAATTCTTGACGTGCCCGATGCAAAAAATAACGCCAGTTGTAGCAGCCCGTAGGAGAATCTATGAGGACAATCTCTTTTATCTTCTTATCCTTATTCAAAAGCTCTCTTTCTAAATTGCTTACGCGCTCCTTATACTCCAAAAAACCTTCCGCTCTCTTTAATTTAAAAACAATTTCACTCTCGCTTTCATTACTGAATAAATAATCAAAAAAACCTTTTAATCGCGATTTGACAATATTATCTTTTTCTTCTTTGCCAAAATGGATAAGACATACCTTATCGGGAAATTGTGAAATATGGGGTTTTATTCTTTTTACGCAGGAGCTATCGAATATTGCTATAGCAAAACCTTTCTTGCGAAGCTCTTTAACATTAGATAATTTTTTAAAAGTATAGGGAAGTTTTATTCTGTATTTCGAGGATTTATCAGCACAATAAAGAATTTGTTTCACTCAGCCCCTCCTTTTACATTCTTACTTAATTGCTGCTTAAAAACTGCCAGCACATCAACCAACCTTTTCATTTTGAAAAATTCTATACATTCTCTTGAAAGATATCCGTAATGTATTTTTAGAGGGGCTGGGTTCATATAAAAATAATTGTATCATACTTGGTTAGATTTTACAATATGGAATGGTAACTAATTATTGTTCAATGGGTTACAGCAGAAATAGTTTGGCGTGTTCCTTCGAAGCCATGCCAGCGGCGTACTTACTGATGGGCGAAAAATAACGTTCTGCGTCGGATTAAGATTCTGGCTCGGACGGAGCCTCGCCAGAATCCGTTGTTTCGTTTAAGTCATCTACTCCGGCTCAGGCGGTGCTTCGCCGGAGTCCGCTGTTTTTCTTCTAAATGTTTCGAAAAATCATTTCCATTCCTGGTTAATGATTTTTTAATTTCTGATTAAGATTCTGGCTCGGACGGAGCCTCGCCAGAATCCGTTGTTTCTTTCCTAGATGTTACGGAAAACCATCTCCCTTTCGGGTTAATGATTTTTTAATTTCTGATTAAGATTCTGGCTCGGACGGAGCCTCGCCAGAATCCGTTGTTTCTTTCCTAGATGTTACGGAAAACCATCTCCCTTTCGGGTTAGATGGTTTTCCGTATAAGGTAAAACAACGGAGAGGCAGAGATTTGTATGCAATCTTTGCTGAAAGCAAAGCGCCCGAAGGGCTTTCATTGCATCCAAATATCACTTACGCATAACTACCTAACTGCCATGGGCTCACAAAAGCCACCAAACTAAATAAAAACACGGAGAGGCAGAGATTTGAACTCTGGGACCCTTTCGGGTCACACGCTTTCCAAGCGTGCGCACTAAACCGGGCTATGCGACCTCTCCGAAAATTTTATGCAATAAAATTTTCGGATCTCGAGCCCCGTAGGGGCGAGAGATCTTTAAGTTCTCTCGCTTCGCTCGAAATTAATTCGGCTATAAAGCAAGAACTTTTTGGCTACCCAAGAACCACGCGCCTGGGGTGAGTTGAACACCCAACCCTCTGGTCCGAAGCCAGATGCTCTATCCAATTGAGCTACAGGCGCAAAACAACCCAAGCGAATTTTTGATATTACACAAACAGAAAAACCCTATTTCTTCTTTTCTCTTTTGCAGCGGCTAGACTTTTTATGTAAATCGCAGTACCTTTTTTTTGTTGGGCCGGATGCTTTTCTTCCTTTAGCCATACTCAACTCCTTAATGAGCACATCATTTTTTCAAGCCGTTAGCGACGCAGAAAAAATGATAGCGCAAATTACCCCGCCGAACGCTGTAAAATTTTCAAAGAAAATTTTACGCATCTTCTGTGAGACGGGGTGTTTACCTATAAGCCAAGCAACTTTCTTGCGTCGTTTTTACCCATAGCTTTTTTAAAATCTTCAAAATCAATAAAAACCGCGTATGGGGTTTCCGCCTTTAACCTGCGAACATATCCTCCATCAACTTTTTTTCTAAATCCTATATACTTAAAGTTTGTCCCACAACCGGGGCAAACGCGCGCCTTAAGATCTATACCTATTTTATGACAGGAATAACAATCCGCGGATAGTTCCCCTATCACAAGCAAACTTTTTTCTATCTCTTGCAAATTGAATTCTTCCCACGCTCTTAAAAAACCTCTGATCATATTATTTTATGTATCGGTTAAAAAATCCTTTATAAGTCTACACAAGCATATACGGCTAATCGAGTGAAGGTGTCGGTATAGGTATGGGTATCGGTAATGTCTCGTTATAGTTGTAGGTTTTGTTAGTTGTCACAAGACGAAACACAAAACCTATAACGACTAACGCGACGTTACCTATACCGATACCCAAGCCCAAACCAAAATAAAAGATAACAACTTTACATCAGTATTGTAAATGAAGCCTTCCATAACTCCTCGGGCTAAAGCCCGAGGTTTCGGCATGGCGAATACTGAGCGGCGCTCATATATATCCGCAGCCTGAAGGCTGCGGT
>JBAZGZ010000026.1:10897-12292 GCA_041652615.1 Candidatus Omnitrophota bacterium
ATTACTTATAAACGGTATACGCTTGGCCCTGCCGGTAAGAGAAAAATAAATGCCGTAGAGAGAGAAAAAAAGAAAAAGAATCAGCCCTAAGGTATAAAAAAATATCCCGATAAAAGGTATCAAAGCAAATATCCATATCCCGATTTCTCCTATGAACAACGCAATCCCCTGCCTTGCGTGAAAGTGAGCGAAACGGTTATCTTTTTTCCAGATAAAAGTCAGGATCCACAAGAAAAAAACATAAGACAGAGCGGCAAAAGGTGCACCGTCGCGTATCTCATCTTCTGTAAGTTTTAGGTCTTCCATAGCTGCTCCTTTTTAATGAGCGCAACATTTTTTTTCAAGCCGCTAGTGGCGTAGAAAAAAATGTTAGCGCGAATTACCCCCGCCCTTTCCGTACCACTATTAAAGACAACAGCGAGAAAGGGCGGGGCAAAAGTGTTTTTAAAATTGCTGTAATTATTCATATTATACTTATTTTTTATTAAAAGTAAATCCCGCCCTTTTTTACCTTAAATAAATTATTCCTAGTTAGGAAAGGGCGGGGTTAGGTATACCTAAAAAGCATAAAGGCCAACGCGTAGGTAGACTTTGGTTTAAAGTACGTTTGGCTTGGAAACTCATTCCCCCCTCACTGCGTTTGAGGGGTAATTCGCACTATCATTTTTTCTTCGCCACTATTGGCTTACTTCGGGGTCTCATTACCCCACTCGCTCCCTTCGGTCGCTCGGGGATAATTCGCACTATCATTTTTTCTTCGCCACTATTGGCTTACTTCGGGGTCTCATTACCCCACTCGCTCCCTTCGGTCGCTCGGGGATAATTCGCACTATCATTTTTTCTTCGCCACTATTGGCTTACTTCGGGGTCTCATTACCCCACTCGCTCCCTTCGGTCGCTCGGGGATAATTCGCACTATCATTTTTTCTTCGCCACTATTGGCTTGAAAAAATGATGTGCTCATTAATAAGAAACCCCCGTTCCGGTTTCCCGAAACGGGGGTTTTAGTTAACTTAGATTATTCTCTTAGAAATTAAGGTTCAATCCGCCTCTTATTGAATAGGCTACATCATTGTTCGTATCGGCAAAGAAATCTCCGGGTATAAACCATGCGCCGGAAACTTTCAGCTGAACGTCTTCTGTGTAATCATACAATGCATAACCATCAATTTCACTGCCTAGATAAGTTTCTAGGTTGTTGATATCATAGTAAGTCCCGTGATAAAAGTTAGTAGCTAAAGTTGGGGTATAATATGAGCCATCTAATCTGTCTGCAAGCTTTGTCCAAATGTAAGAAAGTCCTACAGTAATGTCTTCTCTTGGCATCATAGAAGCACTGGCTCTTACGCCCTGAACGTTAGAGTTTGGAAAAAGTATATTAACAATTTCCCCTAA
>JBAZGZ010000027.1:0-12280 GCA_041652615.1 Candidatus Omnitrophota bacterium
GACAGGGAATAAAGGGTTAGCTAAGACGGTAGGGCAGATAAGTTCTAAAATTGAGGTCTGACCCCTTTTCCCCTCATATTCTATTTATAACGATCCCGCACATCCACCGATTTTTGGGCCTTCTGGTGGATGAAGGTAAAGTAAGGAAATATATTGAAGATTTAAAAAAGAAGAATACAATTTATAATAGTTTCACATATTAGTAGATATTTGGTTTTTAATGAATAAAGAAAAAGTAAAAAAGTATATTGAAGATTTAGAAAAAGAAAATAGGCTGAACATTGAAACTTTAGGCTATTTTTTCGCTAAATGGATACTGTTAACAAAAGGCAAAGATAAAGAAACGTTTACTGAATTGCTTGAAGGGCTTAAACATGAAGACCAAATTGTGGTTTCTCATGTTGCTGATATCTTGGGAAAGATTGGGAATGCACGAGCAATCCCTTATTTAAAAGAGATATGCAAAAGGAAAGATCTTTGGGGAGTTACAGCTTGCTCTCTTGGAGTTGCTCTTGTCAGGCTTGGAGACAGGGCCGGCATTGACTTTTTAATGGAAAAAATTACTAGCCCTGAAGAGCATCGCGACGTTAGAATGGATGCTGCAAAAGCATTAATTAGGCTTAAGATAAGAGATGTTTTTGAAAAAGATGGAAAAGTTAATTTTGACGGAAAAACAATGACACCAGAATGGTCAAAAAAACTCGAAAGTTTAGTTAGTAAATTAAGAGCAAAATAAATAAACAAGTTCCGGGGACACGATGAACACCCCGGTTTTGACGGACACTGAAAAACGGGTAAAATGCCCGAAGGACGCATATGAAAAAAATAATATTTTTGTTAATTATGTTTTTTTCTTCCACTTCCATTTTTGCCCAGGAAATTAATGTTTCCTTAGCGAAAAAAGCCAAGGTCGTATTACGCGTTGAATGTAGCAAGGATATTGATTTATGCGATAAGTATTGTGTCCAGGAGGTAAAAGTTCTTAAAGTCCTCAAAAACGAAACCAAGTATACGCCTACTGGCATCATAAGAGTTTCCTACTACAGTTGGGAAAAGGGCGTTCCTAAGGGGATTTCCACTATTTACGTTGAAAAGTACGGTTCAGAAAAAAGCAATCTCTGGAAACTCATTGGCGGCAAAGCGAAAACAGGAGTTAGTCATCAGAGAGCGGAGTGACGAAGGGCGATGGACGAGAGACGAAGGACGATAAGAGAAGAGGCTAAAGAATAACAATGGATAAAAGAATAAAAAGCGTAAACGATTTAGAAGTTTACAAATTAGCATTTGTGACCGCGATGGAGATATTTCAACTTTCAAAATTCTTTCCAAAAGAGGAAACTTATTCGCTTGTTGACCAAATACGCCGTTCATCTCGTTCGGTGTGTGCTAATCTTGCAGAGGGCTGGCGTAAACGTAGATACAAACTTGTATTTATCCATAAGTTAGCCGATTGCGAACAGGAAGCAGCGGAAACTCAGGTTTGGCTTGAATTTGCTTTAGCCTGTGAATATGTCGACAAGAAAACTTTTGATGTTTTAAACGAAAAATACGAACATATGTTTGCAATGCTTATTTCTATGGAAAGAAAAGCTGATACGTTCTGTAAATAACTAAAGGAGGCTGATTTATGTTTAAGCAAAATAAATTTATTTTAAAAATTTTCCGTATCCTTCTCCTTTCACTTTTTTTCCTTCTTTTCTCATCGTCCTTCGTCCTTCATTCTTCGTCCCTCGTCTACGCAGAGATTCCGCATCTAATAAACTACCAAGGCCGGCTTACTGATTCCGGCGGTGTGCCGCTAAATGGCTCGTATGCCGTAACTTTTAGAATTTACGACGCTGAAACCGCAGGAAGCCTATTGTGGGAAGAAACGCAAAGTGGAGTAGTAGTCAATAAAGGAATATTCTCGGTATTGCTAGGTGCAGTTGCAAACCTCAATATTGCTTTTGATAAGCCTTATTTCCTTGAAATAAAGGTTGGTAATGAGGTAATGACGCCAAGACAGAGAATTGCTTCTGCGGCTTATGCGATGAGAGCAGAGAACGGAGTTCCAAAAGGAGTTGTTGTAATGTGGTCTGGAACAATCGCCAATATTCCTTCAGGATGGGTATTGTGTGATGGAGCCAATGGAACGCCAGATTTAAGAGACAGATTTGTAGTGGGCGCTAAACAGGATGATGGTGGTATAACAAAAACAAACGTTACCGGAAGTTTAACTAAAAGTGGAGATGGCCAAATACCTTCGCATGCGCATGGAGTTGGAACATTGGTAACGAATAATGCAGGGGAACACACGCATAGCTTTAATGTTGTAAACAATTATAGCGGCGATTCTGGTGGACCAATGAAAAATTCACCAGCCACTTCTGTAGGAACTTTTAATACAAGTAGTACAGGGAGTCACAATCACACAATAAGCGGTTCTGTTTCTTTTTATGGAACAGGAACGAAAAATGTAGCAACATATTACGCACTAGCATTTATTATGAAAAGCGAATAGAACGTAGATTGTATTTTAAAAAGCAGGAATGAATTTCCTATAAAAAATGAGAGCAGGTACAAAAAATTTCTGGCTTAACTTATCAATAATATTGTTCATATGTTTTTTAGGAATTTTGATTTATTCCAATAGCGTCCATGGTTCATTCCATCTAGATGATTTTCCTTCAATAGCCGAAAATTTTGCTATACGTAATATCAACAATTTAGGTAATATATGGCATTTCTGGCCAACACGTTTTATAACTTACCTATCGATAGCATCAAATTATCGCATTAACGCCTTAAATGTTTTTACCTATCACGTATTCAATTTGGCTGCCCATTTAATATCTGCAATATTGCTGTGGTGGCTAGTTAGGCTTACTTTTTGCACTGCTTTAATAAAAAATAACCCTATAGTTTCAAGATCACGATTACTTGCTTTTTTTGCCGCTTTAATATTCTTGTTACACCCTATACAAACTCAAGCGGTAGATTATATTGTCCAACGCGCAACTATATTAGCCGCTATGTTTTATCTTGCCTCTCTGTGCCTATATGTTAAAGCACGGATGGAGTTAGAGGGGAAATCTTCACCTTATATAGGAAAAATATATTATGGCTGTTCTCTTATTGCTGCAATTATGAGTATGTTTAGCAAGGAGGTAGCCATCTCTTTACCTTTTATGATTTGTATTTATGAGTTTTGTTTTTTTAAAGAGAAAAATAAACCTAGTTTTAAATACATTATTCCATTTTTATGTTTTGTATTAATCATCCCATTAACAATGCTACTTACTAAAACTGTAGATTTTGAAGGAAAGCGAAGAGTAGGTGAAGGTATTACAAACATCTCTGTTTGGCATTACCTTTTAACGCAATTTAGGGTTATGGTAACTTACATCAGACTTGTTTTTATTCCGGTTAACCAAAATTTAGATTACGATTACCCCATAATGACATCGCTGTTTAAATTCCCTGTTATGCTAAGTATTTTGTTCGTAGGTTCAATATTAGTTTCAGCTTTTAAACTTTCAAAAAAGTATATAATTGTTTCATTCGGTGTTTTTTGGTTTTTTATTGCATTGTTTCCTGAATCAAGCATTATCCCGATTAAAGATGTGATTTTTGAACATAGGCTATATCTGCCGATAGCCGGATTCAGCATTTTTTTAGTAAGCGGGTTGTATTATTTATTTCAGCCAAAAAGATTTAAATTAACAATTGCGATACTTTCTTTAATAGTTATCGCATACTCAATTATGGCATATCAGAGAAATAAAGTTTGGAAAGACGAAATAACTTTATGGACTGATGTTGTTTATAAATCGCCCAATAAAGCAAGGCCACACAATAATCAGGGTTTGGCTTATCAAAATAAAGGAGATTTAGATAAGGCACTTTCTGGCTATCTTAAGACTATAGAATTGGATTCAGAATTCGCGGCCGCGTATAGCAATGCAGGATTAGTTTATCGAATGAAGAATGAACTTGATCAAGCATTATATTATTTTAATAAAGCCATAGAAATCGAGCCTTCTTATGCTAAGGTTTATAATAACATTGGAGTTGTTTATTATAAAAAAAGTGATTTAGAGCAAGCATTTTATAATTACAACAAAGCTATAGAATTGGATCCCACCCTATCAGAGGCATACAATAATGCAGGTTTAGGTTATTTAGCTAAAAAAGACTTTGACCAAGCGCTGGATTATTTCAATAAAGCTATAGAAATAGATTCTTATTATGCCAAAGCTTATAATAGCCGCGGAACTATTTATCATAAAAAAGGCGAATTCGATAAGGCACTTTCCGATTACAACAAGGCGTTGGAAATAGATCCTAATACGGTAGGTGCCTATAATAACAGGGAAATACTTTATCAAGAAATGCAAAAGAGGATAACGGGGTCAGACCTCAACATTAGAAACTAATTGATAATGATGCAAGCTATCATATAATATTTTATGGCAAGACCGTATCGCCTACAAGCTGAGAATTGTCTCTATCATATAACCAGCCGTGGAGATGACAGAAAGAAGATTTTCTTAAGCGAATATGATTTTAAGAAATTTCTTGAATATGTAAAATATGCGAAGAATAAGTTTAAATTCTATCTCTATGGATATTGTCTGATGAGTAATCATTACCATCTTCTTATAGAAACAACTCAAGCTAATCTTTCGAGGATAATGCAATATATTAATACTTCCTATACTATCTATTACAATGTAAAGCGTAAACGTTCTGGTCACCTTTTCCAAGGTAGGTTTAAATCAATACTTGTTGAAGCCGACAGTTATTTTGTAGAACTTACGAGATATATTCATCTAAATCCAGTCAGGGCAAAAATGGTAGATAATCCTGCAAAATACTGCTGGTCAAGCTACAATGCTTATATTAACAACAAGCCAGATGATTTTATTGATAAGGATAAGATAAGGAATTTGTTGCCAATGAACACCGAGAGTTACCGTAATTTTGTCCTTGAGGGAATTAAGGATTATCGAGATATCTTCAAGAATGTATATGCCGGATTTATTCTTGGTGATGTAAAATTTATAAAAGAAAAACTTAACCAGTTACAAAAAGACGTTGAATCTAAGGATTTTGCCCATAAGAGAGCAATAAAAAATATCATAGACCCGGAAGTTATTATCAATACTGTTGCTAGTCATTTTAAATTAGAACCGGAATATTTACGTAAAAGTAATAACAGGCCTATGACAGCCAAAAAAACAGCGATATATCTGTTGCGTTATAAAACTGGCCTGACAAACGCGCAAATTGGAGAATTATTTGATATGAAGCTTGCAGCAGTAAGTAAAGCAGCTTTGAATTTTGAACGAGAAATGACAGGGAATAAAGGGTTAGCTAAGACGGTAGGGCAGATAAGTTCTAAAATTGAGGTCTGACCCCTTTTTCCCCTTCATGGAGGATCTAGTATTTTTAGTTCCGTTAGTATTTCTGGTGGAAGAGGTGGCAAAGCCGGCGATGAAAAATTAGGAGGTGAAGCTGTGCTATCCGCTTTAGGTTTAAATGTTGCCGGAGCTGAGGGTACTGTCAGTAATGGGGGTAACGGTGCAGGTGGCCCTTTTGGGGCAGGTGGCGTTGGTGGCCCAATGGGTTCTGTTGGTTCGGCTGGTTCTGGTTACGGTGCCGGTGGCGGCGGCGGTGGCCCGATGTTTGGTGGTGGTATGGCGGGTGCAAACGGTCGAGCAGGTTTTATTTTGATTGAATACTAATTTTTAAGCAATGTTTTTTTCTTCAAAATTAATATTTTGAACTTGATCAGCCTTTATCCTGGCAGTGTTATTTATCCACAAATCAAAATAATGTTACAGGGGAGTTCCGGGGATACGTACTTAATTATTAGTGGAAATAGTTAATTATTGATATTTTAATTTTTGCAATTATAGTATAATCTTGAGAAGGGAAAATATTACTAGTCCAAATAAGATAATGTAATGGCACTGCTTTTGATTTTATGAAAGTCACATTGGTTTATCCGCCAGCCGATGAGGTTAATCTTAAAGGGTATCCTTTAGGGTTGGCCTACTTATCGGCAAGCCTTAAAAAGCGACATCAGGTGAATGTTTTAAATTATTGCGGCAAGCCACTTGCCACGAGTGTTAATTTTTTTTTAAAAGATTTATCCTTACAGCGGCCGGATGTAGTAGGAATATCTTTTAATTCGTTTAACCGCTGGGGAGCGTATTGTTTAATCCGCAAAATAAAGAAAATATTAAAAAATTGTAAGGTGGCGTTGGGAGGCGTGCATCCATCATCTATGTATGTACAGCTATTTGAACATTTTGGAGATATGGTTGATTTCATAATCCAGTCGGAGGGTGAACGGTCTTTCTATGAGTTATGTAATGCTTTGGAAGAGAAAAGCGATTTTACGAAAATAAGCGGGTTAGCCTATAAAGACAAACAAGATAAAATTATTGCTAATAGTGTTGAGGTTATTGCAGATTTGGATAGTTTACCTATGCCAGATTATTCTTATGCGCAAGATGAGATTAGGCAGAATGAGACAGCTTATTTGATTACTTCGCGCGGCTGCCCGGTAAACTGTGTGTTTTGTTCTACTTCTTCTTTCTGGGGGCAGAATGTGCGGATGAATTCTCCAGAGCGCGTATTGCAAGAGGTTCAGTATGCTATGAGCATGGGCGCGCGCAGAATATTTTTCCATGATGACACTTTTAATTTAGGAATAGACCGGACATTAAAATTAGCGAAGTTACTTAAAAAAGAAAATATAGAATACGTTGTTCAGTGCCGTGTAAAACCTGTTTCGGAAGAAATGATAGAGGCACTAGTGGATTCCGGTTGTAGGCACATCACCTGGGGCGCAGAAAGTTTGTCAAAAGAGATATTGGATAAAACAAACAAGAAAATTTGTAGAGAGGAAGTCAAGCGCGCTTTCGATATTTGCGTTAAGTATTCAGATCGATTAACGACCGGAGCTTATTTTTGTGTGGGCATGCCGGGAGAATCCGAAGAAACCATCCGCGAATCAATTGATTATTTGAATGAAAATATACGGTCAACACATGGCCCAGGAGCATCCATGTTATATATTCTTCCTGGGACGCAAATTTATCGCGACCTTATCGCGCAAAAAAAATTTGATGAAAAAATATGGATTAGGACGCCAGACGTTAAGTATTATACTCATGAACATGATATCTGGACGCTTAACCGATGGCGTAAGATGATAAACAGAAGCGGTATCCATATACCTTTTAAAGGCCAATATATTATAGATCTGTTAACGACAGCGAAAGATTTTAAAGAGAAAAGTATTATCCGTAGAAAGCTTAAAAAAATAGGAAAGAAAATTCGAAGGTTTATAAATATGGCAAAGAGACGTTATTGAAATTGGAACATCTTTTGTCGAAGAATGGAATTGTGCGATTTATGATGGTAATTTTAATTTAGTGACGCGAGTAAAGATTTATAGGTGAAATAATGAGGAGTATCTTGAAGTGCGTAAAGAGATTATTGATTGAGGAAGAAAGGCCGTCAACAATTTGCGGAATTTGTCGAAATAGCGGGTTTATGCATATGTAAAAACGGAGGCTCAAATGAACAAGATATTAGATATTGGTTGTGGGAATAATAAAATAAAAGGGGCTGCTTGTTTGGATTTCGATAAGAGCGTTAATCCCGATATCGTCCACGATTTGAATGTTTTGCCTTATCCGATCGAAAGCAATAGTTTTGATAAAATATACGCTAAGCATGTAATTGAACATTTAAATGACCCTACCGGTTTTATGAAAGAGATGCACAGAATTCTTAAGCCGGGTGGAAGAATTTTCGTTGAAACGCCTCATTTTTCCTGCCGGGTTGCTTATTCGGAACCACAACACAAGCATTTCTTCTCATATTTTATGTTTACCAACATTATTAATAATACTAAATTTAAGGTAATTGAACAAAAGATAACATTCTATAAAAGTTTCAGATTTTGGGGAATTGCCTGGTTGGCCAACAAAGATCCGGATAATTACGAGAGATTTTGGACATATATGTTTCCCGGAGAAAATGTTATCCTTTTAGCTGAAAAGTAAATCCGGTTTTTTTGATAAATCCTCCAAATTCAAACAAAAAACTTCTTTCCTTATATAAATTGAGCTATACTTAGAGCATGCAAGTAAAGAAAATTCTCATTTTTAACCCCTTTGGTATCGGTGATGTTTTATTTAGCATGCCGCTTGTGCGAAACCTCAAAGAAAGTATTAAAGATGTTTCGATTGTTTATTTATGTAATGCCAGAGTTTATCCTTTATTGAAAAACCATCCACTGCTTGATGAGGTTTTAATTTTTGAAAAAGATGAATGGCGGGAAGTTTTAAAGCTTTCTAAATTTTCATTTATCAAAAAAGCCTGGTTATTTTTTTGGCAGATAAAAAAGCAAAAATTTAATGTTGTTTTTGATTTATCACTTAATTCGCAATATGGATTTTTTCTAAAAATGTGCGGGATAAAAAAGCGCATTGGCTTTAATTTCAAAAACAGAGGAAGGTTTCTTACCGATAAAATCGAGATAAACTCCGGCTATAATGATAAGCATGTTGCAAGATACCATCTTGAGCTCTTGAAGTTTTTAAATATCACACCAAAAGATTATAAATTTGATTTAACTATCACGGAGGATACTTTAAATAACGTAAAAGGTATTTTTGAGCAACATGGAATTAAGCAAGGGGATTTAGTAATTGCGGTATGTCCTGGTTCAGGGGATAGCTGGCGCGATACCGCTTATTTCAAGCGCTGGCCCGAAGAGCATTTCTTGGATCTTTGCCGGAGAATAAAAGATGAGCTAAAAGCAAAGATTGTACTTTTTGGTTCGAAATCAGAAGAAAAATTATGTTTTGATATCTTACAGGGATTAAACGGAAACGCGATAAATTTTTGCGGAAAAATTAGCCTTGAAGAATTTACCGCGGCAATATCTTTGTCTAACCTGGTAATAACTAACGATGGCGGGCCTTTTCATATTGCTCAGGCATTAAACAAAAAAGCTATAGTTTTGTTTGGCCCGGTAGATGAGAAAGTTTATGGGGCATACCCCTTAACTGACAATTGCGTTGTTTTTTCAAAAGTTATCTCCTGCCGGCCGTGCTACAAGTCTTTTCGTTTTAATGGCTGTACCATAGATAAGCAATGTTTACGGGAAATAACCGTTGATGAGGTGTTTTTAGCGGCAAAGAAAATGCTATTTTTATAGGACGGATTCAAACGGATGGTTACGGATGTCGCGAATGAAAAACGCATCCGTTTGAATCCGTGACATCCGTCCTTTAAAAAATAATGAATACTTATGGCTAATTTTCCTTTACAACCTTACGCTCAGGCTGTATAATTTTGAAATTGTAGGGCAATGTTATTGTTGTAGACGGATGCAAACGAATGGCTACGGATGTCGCGGATAAATCCATCCGTTTGAATCCGCAACAATCCGCGACATTCGTCTTTAAAAAAAAGGAAGGGCTGGATGAAAGTATTAAAATTAGGCATACCAAAGGGAAGCCTGCAGGAAAAAACCTTAGAAATTTTCAGGAATGGCGGATTTAACATTTCGGTCAGCTCGCGTTCTTACACGCCTTCTATTGATGATGTTGAGATAAAGCCCGTACTTTTACGTGCCCAGGAAATGTCCCGTTATGTTGAAGACGGTGTCTTGGATTGCGGTATTACCGGTGAAGACTGGATTTTAGAGAACGGTTCAGATGTTGTAAGGGTGGCAGAGCTTTTGTATGCGAAAAGAACGCTTAATCCGGTGCGCTGGGTAGTTGCTGTGCGTGAGGATTCAAAGATAAAAAAACTAAAAGATCTCGATGGCAAAATAGTCGCCACCGAGCTTGCAAACTACACAAAGAAATTTTTTAAAAATAGAAAAATAAATGTTGATGTGGAATTCAGCTGGGGAGCTACTGAAGTTAAGGTGAAAACCGGCCTGGTTGACGCGATAGTAGAGCTAACCGAAACAGGAGAGTCTTTACGCGCCAATGGCTTGATTGAAATTGATACTGTTTGTGTTTCTACCACCAAATTTATCGCAAATAAAACCGCATATAAAGATGAATGGAAAAAAAGGAAGATGGAACATGTTTTGCTTTTATTAAAAGGAGCGTTAGAGGCCAGGGACAAGGTGGGCTTAAAGTTAAATGTAAAAAAGGAAAATATCGAAAAAATAACTTCGCTTTTGCCTGCTTTAAAAAAACCGACGATTTCTACGCTTACCTTGAAAGATTGGTTTGCTTTGGAAGTTATTATTGAGGAAAAAGAAGCAAGAAAGATACTTCCTTTACTTAAAGAAAACGGAGCAGAGGGGATTATAGAATACCCGTTGAACAAATTGATTTATTGATATACAGATAAAGTATTTGTCAAACGGTTGCGGTTGCGATGCTCGTTACGGTTGCGTCAAACGTATGACGTAAGACGATAGACGAAACGAGCCGCGCAACCGATTAACGAATTACGTGTATCCATAGGAGGAGTGAGAATGCCTTGTGGCAGAAAGCGTAAGCTTAAAAAAGTAAAAAGACATTGGTTTAAAAAGAGAAGAAAACAGCAGAGGCATAAGTCCAGATAATTTTAGTCCGGTTCTCTTAAAAAAAGCCGGGCTAAAATTATTCTTTTTTGTTGAGATTTCCAGAATGAGTTATGGAGATAAAGCAAAAAAGAACTTATGCGAAGCCCTACCAGAGATTTTAAATGGCGAGGGGCGAAGCAGAGGAGATATTACGTCCATCAAACTTTTGCTATAGGGTATTTTTATGCCTTGCAGCACCTCTTAATGAGTACATCATTTTTTCAAGCCATAGGCGTCAGAAAAAATGATAGTGCGAATAATGAAACTTGTTTTTTACATGAGTAAAAAAACTTAGCCCAACAGGGCACTCTGCTGGGTAGTTGAATTATCTAATGAGACTATACTTTTTCAAGCAAAGCGCAGAAAAAGTATCTATTCGAGTTATCCCCGCAAAGGGGCCCGTAAGGGGGGGTAATGAGTTTTGCATTAAAGAAGATATGCTAAAAAAAGTAAAAGTTGTGGTGCTTGCGCAAATTTTTGTTGCGCTTTTTCTATTTAATTCCTGTTCTTTTGCAACCGGCGAAGAAAATGTTAAGAGTCTTTACGGTAACTATTTAAGAGGCCTTTTTTATGCGGAAGAGGGAAGTTACAAAGATTCTCTAAAGGAATTACAAAAGGTAAAGAAACTAGATCCCGATTCGGTATATTTGCGTATTAAAATAGCGAGTATTTATATTCGCGCGGGCCAGTTTGATAAAGCAGAAAGCGAATTAAAAGAAGCAAAGAGGTTAAACCCCGATAATTTTGATGTATCACTGGGGCTTATCTTCCTTTATTCATATACACAAAAGGACAAGCAGCTCGAGGCTGAATATAAAGACTTTCTTGAGCGGGCGCATAAGCTGAAACCCAAAGATTTAAGAATCGCGGAATATCTCGCCCAGCTTTATTTCTACGAAAAAAATCCGCAGGAAGCTTTTAAGATTTATGAAGAGATAGTCAAGGAAAGGCCCGATTACGTAGAAGGTTTTTTTTGGCTTGGTCTTCTCAATGAAGAGTTTAAAAAGCATGATGATGCTATAAAAATGTGGAAAAAAGCTTTAGAGCTTGATCCTGATCACGCTCAAACGCTTAACTCATTGGGTTACGTTTACGCTGAGGAAGGTAAAAATCTTGATGAGGCAGAAAAATTGATAAAAAAAGCCCTGGTGCTTGAGCCGGATAGCGGGGCTTACCTTGATAGTTTGGGTTGGGTATATTTCAAGAAAAAAGATTACCAAAAAGCGGAAGTTTATTTAAAAAAAGCTATAAGTTATCAGGAAGACCCGGTTATCTATGAACATTTGGGGGATCTTTATATAACCTTAAGTAATGAATCAGAGGCGCTTAATTATTATAAAAAAGGCCTGGTGCGGTTTCCCGAAAACGTCCAGCTAAAAGAAAAAATTAGTAAATATGCAAAAGAAACTGAAAATACTAAAAAGCAAAGCAAGTGAAGTAAGAAAATTGATCGTGGAGATGCTTGCTAAAGCTGCTAGCGGACACCCCGGAGGATCTTTGTCTTCCGCGGATATTGTAACTTGTCTTTATTTCGACGTTATGCGTCACAATCCCAAAGAGCCGAAATGGCCGGACAGGGACAAATTCCATTTATCGAAGGGCCATTGCTGCCCCGCTCTGTACGCGGTACTGGCTATTTGCGGATATTTTCCAAAAGAAAATCTTTGGACATTGCGTAAGTTTAAT
>JBAZGZ010000028.1:0-6130 GCA_041652615.1 Candidatus Omnitrophota bacterium
ATCCGAATCAGATACCTACAAAAGATAAAAAATATATCTGGGTGGACACTATTGCCCGTTGGAAAATCATTGATGCCTTAAAATTTCTGCAGTCGGTAGGCAACGAAATGAGTGCCCAGGGCAGGCTTGACGATATCATAAATTCCGCGACAAGGGATGTTGTTACCAGCCATCTTCTGGTTGAGGCGGTTCGGGATTCCAATCGCATTCTTGAGTCTAAGGCAGGAGGCGAAGATGTGATTGTCACGGATGAGGCGTTGGAACGTATTGATGTGGGAAGGAAAATGCTCGAAGGGGCTATTTTGGAGAAGGCAAAGATACTTGCTCCCCAGTACGGCATTGAGATCGTTGATGTGCGGATTAAACGAGTAAATTATGTGGAAGATGTGCGTAATAAAGTTTATGACCGCATGATTGCCGAAAGAAAACGTGCCGCGGAGAAATATCGTTCCGAAGGCCAGGGCAAATCCGCCGAAATAGAAGGGCAGGTAGCCAAAGAATTAAAAGCTATTACCTCAGAGGCCTACCGCGAGGCGCAGGTTCTTACAGGCAAGGCTGACGCCGAGGCAATTAATATTTACGCTGCCGCATACAGCCAGAATCCAGATTTTTATTCTTTTATGAAAACGCTGGAAACCTATAGATATACTATTGACGAAAAATCTACGGTGATTTTGACAACCGACAGCGACTATTACAAATATCTCAAATCCTTGGAGGGTGTGAGATAACAAATACCGGTAGTAAAGGCTGCGAAAAACAGAGAAGACTGAATAGAATTTAAACAATACCCAGTCAGTTTGTGTAATGTGAGTGGGGTCCGTTTTCTTAGCTTCCTTAAGGAAGCTAAGAAAACGTTCCTGTGACGAAGTCCTTCGAAGCCATACTGCAGTTTACGATATCAATGGCAAAATGGGGAAGCCCGCCGAGAGGTTAATCGAGAGGGGCGAAGCAGAACGTTCGTTTTTCTTCTACTAAAGATGTAAAAGGATTAAAGCCCTGATTCCTAATAATAATCAGGGCTTCTTTATTTGTCGTAGGGGTAAAGACTTAAAATATTATATCTATATGCTTCATAATAAAAATTCTCAGCTCATAAACTGTCTTAAAAACTTTTCTGAATAGCGTTCCTAATTACTAGAATAAGCCAATTCTTCTCTTGTGTAATTCTCGGTATTTAATCCCTTTCAGCCCGAGGGATGAATGTAATTGTAGATTTCTGCTTGAGGAGGAAGCTCCGGTCTTTAGACCGGAGAGGCTTCACTGAAATAGTTGTGTTTAGGGAGTTATCATCTTGCTGTTCCGGCCTAATAAAGTTATCTCGCAAGCCTTTTAAATTTCACTCAGGGGAAATAGAAGTGTGTTATAATATATTTATAAATAAAAATTAAATCGTTTCTAAATCCATGAGATGATTTTTCATTAAAGTGCAAAATGGGTCATATTTGTAACGTTAGGAGAAGCAGGTATTAATAACTTAGCTATTAGTTATACAAAAAATACCCGTACAAGCTTTATTTGAATAAAAGATTGGAGTGTGATTTGAACTCGTGGTTCGTGAATAAGATTATTTCTTTGTTTAAAATGTGCCGGTTTGCATTCTTAAGCAAAAAAAAATTTGCTGAAGAGCAACCTCTGCGTGCTGAGCTTTTTAGTGTGGAACAGTTTAGGGCTCATGCGAAGTATTTAGCTTTAAAGCATCAGGTAAGTTACGTAAAGGGGCGAGATAAACTTTTGCTCCGATTGAAGGACAATGAAGAGGTTCTTTCTGGTGCGAATGAATTACTAAATGAGAGCGGAAAAGGAAAAATAAGAATTTCACCGGCCGGAGAGTGGCTTCTTGATAACTATCATCTTATTGAGGAACAGATACAGCTTGCCAGAAAATTCCTTCCGAAAAGTTATATCCGTGAATTGCCGCATTTATTGACCGGGCCGCTTGAGGGATATCCGCGTGTGTACGAGATCGCGATGGAACTTGTTTCTCACTGCGACGGCCTCTTAGACGTTCGAACCCTTACCGAATTTATCGAATCTTACCAGACAATTAACCACTTAAAGCTTGGCGAGTTGTGGGCAATTCCCATTATGCTACGCCTGGCTCTTATTGAAAATTTAAGGCGTGTATCATCTAGATTAATCGTCTCGCAAAAGGAAAGAGATAAGGCTGATTATTGGGCTAACCGTATTTTGGCAGTTTCAGAGAAGGATAGCAATGGAGTCCTTCTTGAAATTGCAGCGATGGATAAAGAACGTCTTGCTTTATCAGGATTTTTTGTTGCGGAGTTTATGCGTCGGCTACATGGACAAAGCCCCTCTTTAAATTTTCCTTTTGTATGGTTGGAAAAGAAACTTGAAGGACAAGGTGAAACGCTAGGGCGGGTCATAAGGTCGGTGAGTCAAAAACATGCTGCCGATCAGGTATCGATAGCGAATACGATTGGGAGCCTGCGTCTTCTTAATATCACTAATTGGCATGATTTTGTTGAAGGCTTGAGCGTTGTTGAAAAGATTTTACGTCAAGATCCTACAGACGATTACGGAAAAATGGCGTTTGTAACGCGCGATCAGTACCGGCATCTTGTTGAGAAGCTTTCTTTACGAAGTAAGCTTACTGAATCAGAATTTGCTGTCCAGGCGATTGCAATGGCTCAAGCGGCCAAAGAAAGGCATGGTTGTAATTGTGCTGCCGCGCATGTGGGATATTACTTTTTTGATAAAGGTTTGGAGCTTTTGTGCCGCCATTTAAAATTGAGGCTGCCTTTTATCAGTATATACAAGCTAAGAAATTAACTTGGCCGTTCATTTTATATATGGGTTCAATTTTATTTGTTAGCGTTGCTTTAACGGTATATGTTTTACATATAATGCTAAGCAAAGGAATGATGACTTCGTTTTGGCTTATATATTTTGGTTTGTTGCTATTTTTGCCGGTAAGCCAGACAGCAGTTTCATTCATGAATTGGTTTTTTTCAATCTCTGTCCCTCCCCAGAAGCTTCCCCGTATGGATTTTTCTGAAGGTATCCCCGCATTCGCTCATACACTTGTTGTGGTGCCTTGTATGCTCAGTGACGAACAATCGGTTGTTTCTCTTCTTGAAGATCTGGAAGTCCGGTATCTTGCGAATGTTGACGCATATGTTGATTTCGCGTTATTAACTGATTTTTGCGATGCTTCGGCTCAGACAATGCCTGAGGATGAGGCAGTACTTACTTTAATCGTAGAGGGCATCAATCAGCTGAATTATAAATATCGTCGTCAGAAAGACCGTATCTTTTATCTTTTTCACAGGCCCCGCCGGTGGAATGAAAAAGAAAAAATATGGATGGGATATGAACGCAAGCGGGGCAAGCTTTTTGAGTTGAATTCTCTTCTTCGCGGCAAGGGCAAGGACAGGTTCAGCCTGATTCTTGGAGATCCTGTTAACCTCCAGGATGTGAAATATGTCATTACTCTTGATGTTGATACCAGGATGCCGCGCAATGCCGCGCGAGAGCTCGTTGGAGTCATAGAGCATCCTTTAAATTATCCGGTTTATGATGAGAAAAAACAGCGGATTATCTCGGGGTATGGTATTCTTCAACCGCGTGTTGAATTCAGCTATCCCGGTGAAAATCCTTCTTATTTTGCCACATTTTTCGGGGGAGATTCGGGTATCGATCCCTATACAAAGCTTGTCTCTGATGTATACCAGGATTTGTTCCTTGAGGGGTCTTTTATCGGAAAAGGGCTCTATCATGTTGACGCATTTATGAAAGCGATGGAAGGCCGTTTCCCACAGAATTTTATTTTAAGCCATGATCTGCTCGAAGGATGCTATGCACGGTCAGGGCTTGTAACGGATATCCAATTTTATGAGCGGTATCCTTCGGTATATTTGAAGGATGTGAACCGGAGGCATCGTTGGATTCGTGGCGACTGGCAGATTTTGTCGTGGGTGTTTGGCCGGGTAAAAGGTGAAGGGAATAAGCGAGTGAAAAATCCGATATCACTTTTGTCCCGGTGCAAGATAGCGGATAACCTGCGTCGCAGCCTTGTCCCTTTATCGACGGTTTTATTGCTGTTGTCAGGATGGGTTGTGTTTGAGTCGTTTTGGGTATGGTCGGTTTTTGTGATTGCGCTTGTCGGTTTCCCCCTTGTGCCGATATTCTTAGTGGAGGCACTGATGAAGCCCAAAGATATGTTATTTACTGCTCATTTAAAATTGCTGAGCGTGTCATTCAAAAAAAATGCGGTTCGTTTATTTCTTTCTTTTGTTTTTATGTTGCACGAAGCATTTTATTGTGTTGATGCCATTCTCAGGACTCTCTGGCGCATGTTTTTATCGCGAAGGCGTTTATTAGAATGGCGGACATCGAGTGAGATAGACGCACATTTGTCGGATAAATTGTTAAGCTATGTCAAAAGAATGCTTCCGGAAATAGTGGGGGCTTTTTTATTTTTAATCTATTTCTGGGTAGTCTTACGCCGCATTGACGGATTTGTCTTGGTTGTGTTAGGTTTATGGATGATATCGCCTATTATTGCGTATAGAATCAGCTTGCCGACATCTCTCCGAAAGATCATGTTGTCTAATTCTCAACTTTCTTTTCTCAGAGGTTTTGCGCGTAGAACCTGGGAATTTTTCGAAAAATATGTGACTGACAAGGACCACTGGCTGCCTCCGGATAATTTTCAGGAAGAGCCTGTTACTGCGATTGCGCACAGGACCTCGCCTACAAATATCGGCTTATCGTTGTTAGCTAATTTGTCGGCATATGATTTCGGTTATATTTCGATGGGAAAGACGTTCAATCGAACTGAGAAAACTTTTGATAGCCTTAACCTTATGAAAAAGTTCCGAGGCCATTTTTATAATTGGTATAATACACAGACTTTAGAGCCGTTAATGCCTTTGTATGTTTCTTCTGTTGATAGCGGGAATCTGGCTGGCCATTTGCTGGTTTTGCGTTCGGGCCTCTCGGAGCTTACCGGTCATAAAATAGTTTCTCCAAAAATAATTGACGGACTTTTAGATACTCTGCAAATTCTGTCGCAGAGTGTGACAGAGTTTGATAAAAAACACAAGAGCCCTATTTCTGTATCGTTGAAGGGAATCTTTGATCGTATCGAGCATTTTCAGTCAAAGCTTTCAGATTCTCCCATGTACCTTTCTGAATCGTGTGCGTTATTACGTCAGCTGTTAACAGATATTTCAAGAATAATTTTTATCGCTAACCAACAGTATTTAGAGACAGTAAAAAAGTGGGCGGTAGCTTTTGAACGACAATGTTATGATTTTCTTGAAGATATGTATTTTATCGCACCATGGATTCAACTGTCTCCGGAAGTTCCAGGCATGTGGGAAACCGGTGATGAAAAAAAAGGGGAACGTTTGGTTTTTCTTCGGGAAGCATTACGGTCTTTAGATGAGATTCCTGCTCTTGGGGAAGTGGCGAGGCTTGAGCAAGAACTGATCCCTCTTATTAATGATATTATTAAGGATATGGTTCTTGAAGATGCTGAAGCTAACAAGGCTAAAGAATGGCTTGTAAAGTTGGGTGAAGCGATCAAAGATGCCGGCAGTCGTTCCAGTGAAAGAATTAGCGCTATTGATGCGATTATTGTGCGGTGTAATGAAGTCTCGGATATTGAATATGAATTTTTGTATGACAAGGCGGCACATCTTCTTTCTATCGGCTATAATGTTAGTGAACATAAAGTGGACAGGGGTTGTTATGATCTTCTGGCATCTGAGGCTCGGCTTTGTAGCTTTGTTGCTATTGCTCAAGGGCGAATGGTTCAAGATCATTGGTTCAAGCTCGGGCGAATGATTTCAAAGTCATACGGAGGCCCTGTGCTGGTGTCGTGGGGCGGTTCGATGTTTGAGTATCTCATGCCTTTAATTGTTATGCCCACTTACTCAGGGAGTTTGCTTGACTTGTCTTATAAGAACGTGATCAACGGTCAGATTATTTATGCATCTAAAAACAATATTCCTTGGGGTATTTCAGAGTCCGGGTACAACAAGGTTGACTCGAACATGGCTTATCAGTATCAGTCGTTTGGCGTTCCGGGCATGGGTTTTAAGCAAGGGCTCTCAGAGGACTTAGTAGTTGCCCCGTATGCTTCAATGTTGGCTTTGATGGT
>JBAZGZ010000028.1:6140-11724 GCA_041652615.1 Candidatus Omnitrophota bacterium
ACCAGAGAAGGCCTGCGAAAATCTCGAGCGTTTATTCGCGATGGGCGCAGGAGGCATGTATGGGTTCTATGAAGCTGTAGATTATACGCCTTCCCGCCTTGCCACCGATGAAACACACACGTTTGTTAAATCCTATATGGCGCATCATCAGGGTATGAGTTTATTGTCCCTTGCCCATGTGTTATTAAATAAGCCTATGCAAAGGCGTTTTCTTGCAGATCCGATGCTGAAGGCGACTGAACTTCTTCTACAGGAGAGGGCTCCGAAGAGTGAGCCGTTTCTCTATGATTTTGAGGTGACAGGATTGTTTAGGAAGTTCGGAGAAAGAGAAACTCTGTTAAGGGTTTTTACTTCAGCGCAAACTCCAACCCCAGAAGTGCACCCGTTATCTAACGGCCGATACCATGTAATGATAAATAATGCCGGCGGAGGATATAGCCGTTGGAAAAATATTGCGGTAACGCGGTGGCATGAGGATTCTGCCTTGGATAATGAGGGGACTTTTATTTATCTTCGCGATATGGATACCGGGAATTATTGGAGTTCGGCATATCAACCGTCACGCATAAAACCTAAAAAATACGAGGCAATTTTTTCTCAGGCCGGGGTTGAATTTAAGCGGCAGGATCATTCTATCGATACACATACCGAGATCGCAGTTTCTCCGGAAGATGACATTGAATTACGCCGGGTGACGATTACGAACCGGTCTAAAACGACGAGGGTTATTGAAGTTTCTAGTTACGCGGAAGTCGTACTGAATGATGCCGCAAGTGATCAGGCACATCGCGCGTTCAGTAATTTATTCGTACAGACCGAGATTGTCAGGTCTCATCAGGCAATCCTTTGCTATCGTCGTGTGCGGTCTGATAAGGAAAAATTTCCTTTAATGCTACACCTTATGGCGGTTCATGGCGTATCGATTGAAGGCGCTTCATATGAAACCGACAGAAATTTATTTATCGGCCGTGGGCGTACGGTTGCTAATCCTATCGCAATGCAGAATATTAAAAAATTCTCGGATAGTGAGGGATCCGTGCTTGATCCCATTGTTTCTATTCGCAGCGTGATTAGCCTGGAACCCGATGAATCTGCCGTAATTGATTATGTGACAGGGATGTGTAAAAACAGGGAGGTGGCGCAGTCACTCATGGAGAAATACCGGGATCGGAATTTAGCCGATCGCGTATTTAATCTTGCCTGGACGCACGGACAAGTTGCGTTACAGCAAATTAATATGACGGAGGCAGAGGCGCAGTTATATGGCCGGCTTGCAAGCGCGATTGTATATTCAAATCCTGCATGGAGAGCGGGCGAGATTATTTTGCGGAAGAATTCCAGAGGGCAGTCTGATTTATGGGGTTATGATATTTCCGGGGATCTTCCTATCGTTCTTGTGCGTATTGAGAATCAGGATAATATCGAATTGGTTGTGCAGATGATACAGGCTCACGCTTATTGGCGCATAAAAGGATTGCCGGTAGACTTGGTTATATGGAATGAAGATTGTTCTGCATATCGTGATAGTCTTGGTGAGAGGATTAGCGGAATGATCGCTGCAGACTCTGAAGAAAGGACAAGTAAGGTGGGAAACATTTTTTTACGCCGGGTAGATCAGATGTCGGAAGAAGACCGTATTTTGATGCAAGCGGTCGCGCGCATTGTTATTACCGATCGCGGGGGCACACTTGCGGAGCAGCTTGCGGATATGACCCAACCTACTTTAAGCTTTTTGCCTTTTTCTCCGACTAAAAGAGATGATCAGGATGAGGAGGAAGGTTCTTTGGATCGTTCCGACCTGATGTATTTTAATGGCGTAGGAGGCTTTACGCGTGATGGCCGTGAATATGTGATGGCTACTTCGCGCTCACAGAGAACCCCGGCACCATGGGTTAATGTGCTTGCTAACAAAGATTTTGGTACGGTTATTTCTGAGAGCGGAAGCGCTTATACCTGGAGCGAGAATGCGCATGAATTTCGTTTAACGCCATGGGAAAATGATTCTGTTTCTGATGCATCCGGAGAAGCGTTCTATATCCGCGATGAAGAGACGGGAAGATTTTGGTCTCCGACGCCACTTCCAGCCACAGGCAGTACACGTTATACCTCGCGGCATGGATTTGGATATAGCGTTTTTGAGCATACCGAAAAGGGGATCGTGTCTGAATTGACGGTATTTGTCCCTCTTGAGGCAAGCGTAAAATTTGCTGTATTAAAACTCAAAAACATTTCCGGGCGCCGGAGGTATCTTTCCGCGACAGCATATTATGAACTTGTTATGGGGACTTTCAGAGATAAATATCATACCCATATAATTACTGAAATTGATCACAAGAGCGGCGCTTTGTTCGCCCGTAATCCATATAATAAGGAGTTTCCCGGCAGGGTTGTTTTTTTAGATGTTAGCGAACAGGCAAGGTTTGTTACGGGCGATCGAATCGAATTTATAGGACGTAATGGAACTATGGCATCTCCTTTGGCTATGCGAAGGGAAAAATTGTCAGGTAAGGTGGGTGCAAGCTTTGATCCCTGCTTATCCGCCCAAGTTAAATTTGAACTAGAAGATGGTAGTGAAAAAGAAATTATATTTACATTTGGTTCTGAAAAAACACTCGATGAAGCCCGGCAGTGCCTGAGGCTTTATAGGGAAATTGATGCGGTAGAACAGGCGCTTAATAATATATGGGAATATTGGAAGAAAACCCTCGGAGCTGTCTATATTGAGACACCTGAGATGTCGATTGATTTCCTGGTAAACGGATGGCTGTTGTATCAGCTTATTGTATGCCGATTATGGGGACGCAGTGGTTATTATCAATCGGGTGGAGCCTTTGGTTTTAGGGATCAGTTACAGGATGTAATGGCGCTGGTTCATTCAAAACCGGAAATGATGCGAGAACAATTGCTGTTATTCGCTGCGCACCAGTTTGTTGAAGGAGACGTGCAGCATTGGTGGCATCCTCCTTCCGGCCGGGGAGTTAGAAGCCGTTGTTCGGATGATTATTTATGGCTTAGTGTAGCGACATGTTTATATGTTGAAGAAACCGGCGATACCGGAATCCTTGATGAAAGAATCAGTTTTTTAGAAGGGCCGTTGCTTAAATTTAAAGAAGAATCATATTATGATGTTCCACGGGTTTCTGAAAGCACAGGGACATTATATGAGCATTGTGTGTTAAGCGTAAGGAAGAGCGCAGTATTTGGCGCACATGGCCTTCCCTTTATGGGTAGTGGTGATTGGAACGATGGGATGAATTTTGTCGGTAGCGATGGAAAAGGAGAAAGTGTCTGGCTTGCATTCTTCTTATGTCATACTTTTAAGTCAATGGAGGCATTGGCCCGGAAAAAGGGGGATAATGATTTTGCGAATTTTTGCGTAGAGACGGTTGTAACCCTGGTTAAGAATATTGAAAAAAATGCCTGGGATGGGCAATGGTACCTGCGGGCTTATTTTGATAATGGACAACCGCTTGGTTCTTCGCAAAATAGTGAGTGCATGATAGATTCAATTCCTCAGTCTTGGGCAGTTCTTTCGGGTGTGGCAGAATCGGAAAGGGCAAAAATGGCTATGGCGCAGGTTGTTAAGTGGCTTGTAGATAAAGAGCACGCGTTGATTAAATTATTTATGCCTCCTTTTGATGTCTCGTTGCCTAACCCGGGATACATAAAGGGATATGTTCCCGGCGTGAGGGAGAATGGCGGACAATATACGCACGCGGCGCTGTGGGTGATAGTTGCGTTTGCAATACTAAAGGATAAGAAACGGGTGTGGGAATTGTTGCATATGGTTAATCCTGTGCATCATTCCGAGAGGCTGGATACCTGCGCTGTGTACAAAGTGGAGCCTTTTGTTATGCCTGGGGATGTCTATGCTTATTCAGCGCTTGCCGGACGCGGAGGATGGACGTGGTATACCGGATCAGCTGGTTGGATGTATCAGCTGCTTGTAAAATATGTTCTGGGAATTCGATTAAAAGTAGACCGGCTTTATTTCGAACCATGTTTGCCTGATGAATGGCCCTCGTGGAAAATCCATTATCGTTTTAAAGAGACCGTGTATCATATTACTTTCATACGGTCAGGCGTCTTGGATTGCGTGACGTCTGTTGTGTTTGATGGCGTTGAACAACAGGAAATGTTTGTGCAACTCATCGATAATAAAGTAGAACATTCTGTGGAAATTAAGATAGGATGATGCAAAAGGCGTATCCTTACATTTTGTTTAAATGTGATTGAACCCACTTAGGCGGAATCGTCAATTCAATAATCACCGAGGCATTGGCTCTCTGAATCGCAGAATTTGGTATATGTTAAGGTAATAGCCGCATAAGCGTCATTTGAAGGTTAGAGAGGTTCCTTCTAGGTAAATAAGAGAAGGGTTTCCTGGAATGTTATTTTCCAATTATGATCGGAAGATTTAAGGCTTATGATTGGAATGCCGGGCGTAATTTTATTTAACGATGTGTTCATGGAGATGTTATTCAGATATTTCTTGATTCCCAATAAATTCGCGTAGTATAAAATCTTCCTGCATAGCACAATTAAATCTCACCATTGTACCCAGGTACAATTGATTCCATTTTTGAATGTTTCAATACTATCATTAACCAAGAGTAATTTTTTTTTGGCGTTGTATCGGGTAATCGCATGGTATAATAATAAAAGTTACCATAGGCAGAAAAAAGTCATAAAAAACAGGAAATAGCCAATGGCAGACATTGATATTATGTATAAATTTATCTCTATGAAGACCGGTTTCTGTATTTTGATTCCGGTGTTTTCCTTTTTTGCCTTTGATGGTTGTTAATACTAGAGATATGGCAACCATTATCAATAACTACGGAGGTATAACATGAGTGTGATCACTGTCAAAGACGGTACGCAAATTTATTACAAGGATTGGGGCTCGGGCCAACCTATAGTATTTAGTCACGGCTGGCCGCTTTGTTCGGATAGCTGGGAAGCGCAAATGCTTTTCCTGGCGGGCAACGGTTATCGCTGTATTGCTCATGACCGTCGCGGCCACGGCCGGTCCACTCAGTCATGGAACGGTAATGAGATGAATACCTACGCTGATGACCTTGCAAGTTTAATGGTTACCTTGCATTTAAAGAACGTCGTCTTGATTGGTTTTTCCGCCGGCGGCGGCGAAATCGCGCGTTACATCGGTCATCACGGCACAGATAGTCTTGCTAAAGCCGTACTGGTTTCGGCTGTCCCACCGCTGATGCTTAGGACTGATGCTAATCCCGAAGGTCTGCCGATTGAAGTGTTTGATGGTATTCGCGTCGAATCAATTGCTGACCGTTCTAAATTCTACAAAGATCTTGCCAGCGGTCCGTTCTTTGGTTTTAACCGGCCTGGCGCAAAGATTTCACAAGGCATGATTGACTGGTTCTGGTTGCAAGGGATGCAGGCTGGCCACAAGAATACCTTTGACTGTATCAAAGCATTTTCGGAAACGGACTTCACCGAGGACTTAAAGAGGTTTAATGTGCCGACGCTTATAATTCATGGTGATGACGATCAGATTGTGCCTATTGGCGCTGCAGCTCTGGTTTCTTCGAAACTCGCTAAAAACTCC